>JBKPPN010000223.1:0-8704 GCA_046733575.1 Candidatus Methylomirabilota bacterium
GTCTTATCCCGAGCAAAAACTGTTGTCGATGGCGCGCATCTTCGCCACGCAGGCAGAAGTGCTGCTGCTGGATGAGCCGACCTCGGGACTCGACACGGACTCGCTTGGAAAGATCGTACCGATGGTGCGTCGTCTGGTGGAGCGCGGCAAGACCGTGCTGCTGATCGAGCACAACATGGAGCTGATCTCCGAGCTGTCCGACGAGGTGGTCTTCCTCCACCAGGGGCACGTGCTCGCGCGCGGCAAGCCGGCGGACATCACGCGGGATCCCGGCCTCACCGAGATCTACTTCGGGACCTGAGATGCCGCCGCTCCTCGAGGTCCAGGCCCTCGACGCCGGCTACGGCAAGAAGACGGTCGTGCAGGACGTGTCGTTCCACGTCGACGAGGGCGAGATCGTCACGATCCTCGGCCACAACGGCGCGGGCAAGTCGACCACGCTCAAGACCGTGCTCGGGCTGGTGCGCGCGCGCGCGGGGACCGTCACGTTCGCCGGCGAGGCCTGGGCCAACGGCGATGCCAGCGCCAACGTCCGCCGTGGCGTCGTGCTGGTGCCGCAGGGACGCGGCGTCTTTCCCGACCTCAACGTCGTCGAGAACCTGATGCTGGGCGCGCACAACGTCGTCCCGCGCGCCCGCGCCGTCGAGCGCATGACGGACGTCTTCGAGCTGTTTCCCGTGCTGCACGAGCGTCGCGCCCAGACGGTGGGCACGATGTCCGGGGGCCAGCAGCAGATGGTGGCCGTGGGCATCGCGCTCATGCAGCGCCCGCGTCTGATGATGCTGGACGAGCCGTCCATCGGTCTGGCCCCCGTGCTCGTGCAGCGCGTGCTGGAGACGGCGCGCGAGATCAACCGTCGCTTCGGCACGGCCATCGTGCTCGTCGAGCAGAACATCCGCAGCGCGCTCGCGCTCGCCGCGCGCGCCTACGTCATGAAGTCGGGACGCATCGTGCTGGAGAAGCGCGCCGACGAGCTGATGGCCGCGCCGGACTCCTGGTGGCAGCTGTATTGATCTCGATGAGAGCGTCGACCGCCTCGATCCCCGGCTTTCGCGTTACGTCGGCCTAGACTCCGCGACGCTCCAGCTCGGCCTCGAGGTCGAGCGGACGCGTGCCGACGGGGGTGCCGCCCGGCACGGTCCAGAAGAGCTCGAACTCGAGGCCGTCGGGGTCCTTGGCGTAGAGCGACAGGCTCACGCCGTGGTCCGACTGGCCCACCAGCGCGCGTGCCTCGATGAGGCGCTGGCGCGCGCGGGCGAGATCCCTGAGCTCCGCCACTTCCCACGCGGAGTGGTACATGCGCGCCACCGCCTCGTCGGGCGGACGAAGCCCGGGCTGCTGGAACAGACCGAGGTTGTGGTCGTCGCCCGAGCCGGGAATGGTGAGGAACACCGCGTTCGGATAGCGGTGCTGCACGGCGAACCCCAGCACGTCGCAGTAGAAGCGCGTGCTCCGCTCGACGTCACTCACCCAGAGCACGAGGTGCTGGAGCCGCTTGATCCCGAGTCCCGTCGTCGCGGTGGTGGCCATCACGTTCCCTCCCTCGGATCGTCGATGCTGACCACGATGCCGACGCACGCGATGAGCGCATCGCTCTGGGGCACGCGCAGCCCGCCCGGCACCGCGCGCACGGTGACCTCGCCGTGCGGCAGCGTCTTCTTGACGCGCTCGACGTCGACCGACGCCGGATCGGGGACGCCGACGGTGACCTCGACGTACATGGTGCCGCCGCGCTCGCGCACGTCGCGAAAGAACGGGAGGCTCGAGTGCCGGATGGCGTCCGACACGGCACGGATGGCCGCGGTCGTCCCGTCCTGACCGTGCACGTCCACCCCCATCCCGAACTCGAGCACGTACGGCTTCGCCGGCATCGTCATCTCCCCGACGCGTGCGATGGCGGCATCGCGCGCTTTCGATTGGCTGTCAGAAACGATCATGCGCCGGCGTCCCCTGAATTGCGAGCGGACACGATGCGGGGCGCCGGAAGGACCGGGGGAACCCTGCGACGGTCGCCCTGCAATGAAGACGGGAGCTGGGACGACGCGAGCTGGCGCGACACGAGCCGCGCGTAGAGGCCGCCCTTCTCCACCAGGTCGCCGTGGCGGCCGCGCTCGATCACGCGTCCGTCGTCGAGCACCACGATGAGGTCGGCGTGGCGGACGGTGCTGAGCCGGTGCGCGATGACCAGCGTGGTGCGATCGCGCGCGAGGCGTTCCAGCGCCCCGCGCACGGCGGCCTCGTTCACCGCGTCCAGGTGCGACGTCGCCTCGTCCAGGATGAGGATCGGCGCGTCTTTCAGGAATGCGCGCGCGATGGCCACGCGCTGCCGCTGGCCGCCGGAGAGCTGCGCCCCGCGCTCGCCGACGACGGTGTCGAGTCCCTCGGGCAGCGTCGCGACGAGGTCGCGCAGCGAGGCTTGCTCGATGGCCGCGGCCACGTCCGTCTCGGTCGCGGCCGGCCGCGCGATCAGCACGTTGTTCCGCAGCGTGTCGTTGAACAGGTACGTGTCCTGCGCCACGAGCGCGATGCGGCTCCGCAGATCGTCGAGGCGGTACTCGCGCAGATCGTGTCCGTCCAGCTTCACCACACCGGCGTCGGGATCCCAGAAGCGGAGACAGAGGCTGGCCACCGTTGTCTTACCCGCGCCCGACGGACCGACGAGGGCCACGACGTGTCCGCGCGGCACCGCGAACGACACGTCGTCGAGCGCGCGACGACGACGGCCGGGATACGTGAACGTCACGCCGCGCAGCTCGACGGCGTTCTCCGCGCCACCGTCGCGCGTCGGCACGCCGGGACCGTCGCGCACGGGCACGGGCTCGCGGTGCACGGCGTACACGCGCCGGGCGGCGCCCAGCGTGTCGGCGAGCTGACGACCGACCTGCGCGATCTCCCAGACGGGGACGAAGGCCGACATGGCGAGGAGCACGAAGAGCGGCAGGAGCGCGGCGTCGAGATGTCCGTCCCGCGCGAGCATCGCCCCCGCGGCGATGACCGCGAGGCCGCCGAGGCCCGTCGCGATCTCCTGCCCCGCCGTCTGACGCGAGAGATCCGCCAGATACGGCAGGCGGACCTCGAAGTAGGCGCGCGCCTTCCGTGCGAACTCCTCGCCGCGCGCGCGCACGCGCTGGAAGGCCACGACCTCGGCGAGCCCCTGCACGGTGTCGACCGCGTGCGCGTTCATCTCGCCCGACACCTCGCGCGCGCGCGAGCCCAGCCGGTCGATGCGCCGTCGTGCGAACACGGGACTCCCACCCGCCCAGAGCAGGAAGGGGAGCACCGCCAGCGCCATGGGCCAGCCGAACGCCGCGAGCGTGAGCAGCACCACGGTCGGCACGAGGACGGCCACGAAGGCGGGCGTGACCGTGTGGGCGAAGAAGTACTCGATGAGCTCCACGTCGTGCGTGGCCACCCCGACGAGGTCCCCGGCGCGCCGACGCGTGAAGTACGCGGGGGCCAGGCGGTCGAGCGTGTGGAACATGTCGAGACGCATGTCGGCCAGCAGTCGGTACGCCATGTCGTGAGCCAGCCACGACTCGATCCAGTGCAGGATGCCCGCGAGCGGCGCCACCACGGCGAGCGCCGTGAGGAGACCGCCGAGCGGCGCGCCGCGCGCGACGGCGCGGACGATGAGCGCGCTCAGGAAGCCGACGCCGATCAGCGCCGCCACGCGCGCCACACCGAGGACGAACGTCACCCCGAGACGCAGACGGTACGTCTTCACCATCGCGACCAGTGCCACGATGAGCTGGGGCCACGTCATGCCTTCGGCCCGGACGATGCCCTCGGTCGGCTCCGCGTCGAGGGGGATCTCGTCCGTCTCGGTGGCCGCCGACGCCGCTGCCTCGTCACCGTTGCGACCCGCGTGGCCTCCAGTCGGCCGGTCGACGGTGAGCGTCACGTCATCCGCACCGCGCGCGGCCTGCATCGCCATCAGGCGGTGGTAGAGGCCGGGGCGGGCCATCAGCTCGGCGTGCGTGCCGGCCTCGACGATCGAGCCGTGCTCGAGCACCAGGATGCGGTCGGCGGAGATGACGCTGGAGAGCCGGTGGGCGAAGATCAGCGTCGTGCGCCCGCGCATCAGGCGCTCGAGCGCGTCCTGGATCAATGCCTCGCTCTCCGCGTCGACGGACGACAGCGCTTCGTCGAGCACCAGGATGGGGGCGTCGCGCAGCAACGCCCGCGCGATCGCGATGCGCTGCCGCTGGCCCCCCGACAGTCGCACCCCGCGCTCGCCCACGACGGTGCGATAGCCCTCGGGGAGGGCCGCGATGAACGCGTGCGCGTTCGCCGCGCGCGCGGCGGCGTCCAGCTCGTCCGCCGTGGCGTCCGGCTTGCCCATGCGGAGGTTGTCCTCGACGGTCCCGTGAAAGAGATAGGTGTCCTGGCTGACGACGGCGATGAGGCCGCGCAGGCCGTCGAGCGAGAGCTCGCGGACATCGCAGCCGCCCACGAGCACGCGACCGTGCGTGGGATCGTAGAAGCGCAGCAGCAATCGCGCGATCGTCGACTTGCCGGCGCCGCTCGGTCCCACCACCGCGACGCGCTCACCCGCGGCCACCGCGAAGTCGAGACCGCGGTGCGCCGCGCGCGTCGTCGCGGTCTTCACCGTCGCCCCGGGGTCGGGATAGACGAAGGTGACGTGCTCGAAGGTCACCGACGGCGTGAGCGTCCGCGGATCGCGCGACGTCGTGGCCGTGTCGCGGACGAGCGGTTCGGCGTCGAGGATGGCGAAGATGCCCTTGGCGGCGGACAGCCCCAGCATGCCGTTGTGCAGCACCACGCGCAGCTCGCGCAGCGGACGGAACACCTCGATGCCGAGCATGAGGATCACCAGGAGCGCACCGAGCGTCATCTGCCCGGCCTGCACGCGGTAGGCGCCCCAGCCGAGCGCGACGGCGGCGCCGATGGCGATGCCGGTGTCGGTGATGCCGCGGCCCAGCGTGCTCGTCATCAGCACGCCCATGGTGCTCTGGAACAGCTGCGCGCTGCGCGCCTTCAGCAGGCGCGCCCGCGCGGCGCTCTGGCCGAACGCCTTCAGCGTGGCCAGGCCCTGGATCGAGTCGAGGAACTCGGCCGCGAACGCGGAATACGCGCGGGACCGCGCCCGGCTTCGCGCGCTGTCGTGGCGGTGCCACAGCGCCGGCGCCACCAGCGTGGCGAGCGCCGCGACCAGCATCACGAGCGCGATCGGCAGGTCGACGAAGGCCACGAACGCGAAGATCAGGAGCGGCGTGACGACGGCCACCGCGAGCTGCGGGAGGTACTGACCGAAGTACGTCTCCAGCTGCTGGATTCCCTCGACCATGGAGATGATCACGTCGCCCGTGCGCGCGCGCGTGAAGTGCGCCGGCCCCAGCGTCGTGACGTGGTCGTACAGGCGCGCACGAAGTCGCGCCTGCACGCGCGCGGCCGTCTCGTGCGCCACCATGGTCCGGACGTGCTCGAGCGCGCCGCGCGCCAGGATGACGACAGCCACGAGCGCGAGCGGGACGACGAGCGAGGCGGCGTCCGCACCGGCCAGGACGCGTCCGAGCAGCCAGCCGAGCAACGCCAGCCGCGCCGTACCGACGGCGACCGCGACGAGTCCGACGAGCGCCGCCCACGCGATGCGCAGGCGGACGCCGCGCGTCAGCTCCCAGAGGCGCGCATCGAGGTACAGGGCGTCGCTCTTACAACGCGGCCACGGCGGGAATCACCTTGGCGCCCATCAGCTCGATCGATCGCATGGTGGTCGGGTGGTCCATCTTCGACTCCTGCGCCTCGATGAGGAGATGGCCTATGCCGAGCTTGCGCTGCACGTGGGTGAACTTCTCGGCGACCTCGTCGGGCGTGCCCGCGATGATGAAGTGCTCGGCGAGCAGCTCGTCGTAGCTCAGCGAGGCGAGCGAGCGGCCGCGCGCCTTGAGCGCGAAGCGGCTCGCCTCGCGCGAGCGCATCCCGACGGGCGACATGTACTCCGCCGGCGCGCGCAGCGTCGGCCCCATGCGCCACACAAAGTGCCGTCCCGCCTCGAGCGCCTTGGCCTTCGTATCCGCGCTCACCGCGCAGATGAGGAAACCCAGGTTCTCGGGCGTGACGCTTCGACCGGCCTCGGCCGCGCCCTGGCGGTAGAAGTCGAAGAGCTCGCGCGCGACCTCGAACGTGACGAGGAACGGAACGTAGGTGTAGCCGCGACGTCCCGCCCACACCGCCGTCTCGGGACTCGCCGTGCCGGGAATCCAGATGGGCGGGTGCGGCTTCTGCAGGGGCAGGCACCACGAGTTGACGTGACGGAAGTGGTAGTGCTTGCCCTCCCACCGGAACGGGCCGGGCGTCGTCCACGTCTTCAGGATCAGGTCGTGACACTCCTCGAAGCGCTCGCGGTTGTGCACGGGGTTCGCGTTCGCCCACCACGTCTCGACACCGGTGCCGCGCACGAAGCCCGACAGCACGCGTCCGCCCGAGATCAGGTCCGCCATGGCGATCTGCTCGGCCATGCGGACGGGATTCTCCTCGATCGGGATGATGTTCCCGAGGATGAGGATCTTCGCGCGCTTGGTCGTGCGAGCGAGGATGCCGGCCGTCATGTTCACCGACGCGTTCACGCAGGAGGGCGTCGAGTGGTGCTCGTTGATCATCAGGCCCTCGAAGCCGACCTGATCCGCGTACTCGTACTCGTCGAGGTAGCGCTGGTAGTTCGACGCGGCCTTGGCGCGATCGAACCACGTGTTGGGCAGGTCGAGGCGCAGCGACGGGTACTTGTCGCCTTCGGCGTCGGGAAACTCGTGGTGCGGCATCTCGCTGAAGTAGTAGAGCTTCATCGCGGGCCGCCTTTCGCGGTATCGGGCGCGCGGCTCAGAAATTCGACGACCAGGCGGGCGAACTCGTCGGGCTGCTCGACGGGCGGCAGGTGGCCGCACTTCTCCAGCACGACCAGGCGCGCGTCGGGGATGTGCTTGCGGTACTGCTCGCCGCATTCCACCGGCACGATCTCGTCCTCGCGTCCCCAGATCACGAGCGTCGGATTGCTCACGCGGGGCAGGAAGTACGGCAGCCGCGGGTTGTGCATGTACGGCTTCCACGTGAGTCGCGCCGTCGTCTCGCGATTGCGGGCGAGGATCTCCTGCTGCGCCGGCGTCGGGGGCGTCCCGAACAGCGCGTCCCATTCCGGGATCGTCTTCGGGTCGTGGACGGTCTTCGCGAGCAGCTGCGGCGGCGGAGCGTAGAAGAGGTCGAGGATCTCGCCGCGCTCGGGCTTGAGCCCGACGGGCGCGACGAGCACGAGCCGGTCGATGGAGCCCGGGCTCATCGTCGCCATCTCCGCCGCCGTCCAGCCGCCGATCGACTGACCGACGACGTGCGGGCGACCCAGCCCGGCGACGTCGATGAACCAGAGGTGAAACCGGGCGAGATCGTCGATGCCTTCCATCCAGTCGGCGTCGCCGGAGCGACCGAACCCGGGATGCGTGGGCGCCCAGATGGTGAAGTGCTCCGACGCGCGCTCCATCCACCGCGTCCAGCCGCGATTGCCACCCGCCCCGTGCAGCACGAGGAGCGGATCACCCCGACCACCGATCCAGACCTGAACGTCGATGCCGCCGACCGAGATGCGTTCTTCACGGGCTCGCATGCGGCTATTTCTAACACGCCCCTGGCCCCCGGGGCGGCGCGGGCTCGTCCCGCGCGGCGGACGACGGGTGACGTCCCACGGCGGTTGGACGTGTCAGATTGGCGGCTTTCGCGCAAAGCGAAGCCGCCATCGATGCGGTGTGTGCGGGAACTCCGGGAATTGCGGTGACATCACGCGCGCCCCGGCTCCGGCACCGGCCTTGCTCTCGGTGTCGCTTTGCATGGCTCCCCAGAGCGTCGGCTTGCGCGTCTTGCGCCTCTCCGTCCCGGCTCAGCTCACGGCCATCGTGGCGATCTATCTCGTGGTCCTCGCCGTGATCGGTGTCGTCGGGGAAGGCACGGTCTCCGTCTATCGAGCGCTCGAGACATCGTTCGATCCGGCGACGCGGGGCGACGACCTGCTGTGGCGCTATGCCGCCGCCCCGAGCGTCGAGGGGCTGCGTCGCTACGTCGAGCACCTGGGCGCCCACACGGGCGCGGCGGGCCACGCACAGTTCTCGATGACCGACCCGAACTTCGGCGTGGTGCACGCGAGCCTGCGCGAGGAGCATCGTCCGTTCTGGCTCGGGCACGTGCGGCCCGTGCTGTCCATCGTGGCGCCCGCCGACCTGCTTGCCGCCGCGACGCGACTCGAGGCGGAAGGCACGCGGCTCCTGGACGACCTCGGCGCCGCCACGGCCGGCCTCCACCGCGATCGGTACGCCCGCGCCACGCACTCGCGCGCGGGCCTGGAGGTGCAGCGACCGCTCGCGGACCTGCGCGAGTTCGCCAAGCACCTGAGCGCCGAGAAGACGCTGGCCGCGGCCCGCGTGCGACGCTGGGAGCGCGACCTCGCGTTCGGGGCCACCATCGCCGCGTTCGCGATGACAGTGATGGTCGGCTTCGTCGGCGCGACCGCGATCCGGCGCGCCGCCGCCCGCCTCAGCGCGCACGTCAACGACGTCGAGCAGGGGCGCGCGCGGTGGCGGCTGTCGTCGGCGCCCGGTGACGACCTGGCGCCCGTCGTGGCCGCCTTCAACGAGATGGCGGCCACGGTGGAGAACGCCGCGCGCAAGGCGGAGGAGGAGGCGCGCCAGGCGGGCAAGGCGCTGCG
>JBKPPN010000224.1:0-5842 GCA_046733575.1 Candidatus Methylomirabilota bacterium
GAGCGATCGGGTGTACTTCGACGTCGCTCCGCCCGTTCCCGCGCCCGCGTACCGCGTGACCGTCGCGTACGTCTTCTGGCGCGCCGCGGGCGGCGCCAGCGGGCCGTGAGCACACCCGGGCGTCGGCCGAACTGCTGACGCCGTCTAGGCGCGCGTGCTCGAGGCTTCGAGCCGGCGCAGCGCCTGCAGACGTTCGCCGTCGCCGATGCGTGCGCGCCGGACGGCGTCCTCCAGATAGCGGATCGTCGCATCGTACGTTCGGCGGTCCACCGGGTAGGGATGTCCGTCCTTGCCGCCGTGGGCGAACGAGAACGTGGCGGGATCGCGGACGCTGGCGGGGACGCCGTACATGAGGTCCGCGGCGAGGCTCAGGGCGCGGACCGTCTTCGCGCCGACGCCGGGCAGCGCGAGCAGCCGCTCGAACGTCTCGGGCTGACGCTCGTATGTCTCGGTGAGGATCCGCGCGAGACGCGGACCGGGGACGTCGTCCTCTCGCACGACGTGGTGGCGAGCCGGCAAGGTCAGGGCGCGCACGATCTGCTCCGGGCGCTCGTCGCGCGCGAGCCGGGTGATGGCGTGCCGATGCGCGTCGGCCTCGCTCGCGACCAGGTTGAGCACCCGCTCCTCGCGCCGCTCCGCCACGACGGCGCTGTGGGGATCGGACACGAAGTCTCCCACGGTGGCGCTCAGCCAGTGATAGCGGCGTGCGTAGCGCGTGACGTCGCTCATCCCCTGCTGGATCACCGCCCACTCGCCCTCCGGCGTGAAGACGAACGTGTGGTGATAGAGCGTGTAGCCGTCCCGGACGCCCGCGCTGTCGACCTTCGCGGCCATGCGGCTCGCGTAGGCGAGCGACGAGAGATCGCGTCCCGACGACTCCGCGGCGTGCGCGATCTCCGCGGGCGTCTTGCGACTGGTGGCGCCCTTGCCGCCCGCCACGAAAACTCCGACCTCGCTCTCGAGACCGCGCAGGCCGAGCTTGAGCGCACCGCACACGGTCGTCGTCACGCCGCTCGAGTGCCAGTCGAACCCCAGCAGGCAGCCGAACGCCTGGAACCAGTGGGGATCCGAGAGGCGCGCGAGCAGCGCCGACGGCGGCGCATCCTCCCGCATGGCGAGCACGAGCGCCCGCGCCAGCCGCGTCATGCGCGTGAACAGCCAGGCGGGCGCACGACCACCGTGGAGCGGGAGATTCGCGATGCCCGTACGGCGCATCGTGGTCATCGTACACCGCGCCTCCGTCGACGCCGGTGAGCGCGCTATCATCGACCGCGCCGTCGTCGACGAACGACGCGCGCGCGAGCGGGGAGGCGGGCAACGATGTGGGACGCGCTGTGGCATCGAGGACAGGTCGCGACGATGACCGCGTCGTCACCGTTTGGGCTTCTGCCGCGCGGCGCGGTCGGCGTGGAGGCCGGACGGATCGCGTGGGTCGGCCCCGAGGCGGGGCTGCCCGGTGCACCCGCGACGCTGGCTCGTGACGTCCACGACCTCGGCGGGCACCTGCTGACGCCCGGCCTCGTCGATCCGCACAATCACGCCGTCTACCACGGCGACGCGCTGGCCGACTTCGAGCTCCTCACCCAGGGCGGCACGCGCGCCGACATGATCGCGAGCGGCGGTGGCGTGCAGGGGCTCGTCCGTCGGACGCGGGCCGCGACGGACGAGCAGATTCACGACTCGTCACGCGCCCGCATCACGAGGCTGATCGCGAACGGCATCACGACCATGGAGAGCAAGTCCGGCTCGGGGCTCGACCTCGACACCGAGCTGCGCGTCCTGCGGATCTCGCGCGAGCTCGGCCGCGAGCTGCCCGTGCGCATCGTCACGACCTTCCTGGGGGCCCACGGTCTCGCGCCCGAGTACCACGGTCGGCACGACGACTACGTCGACTTTCTCTGCCAGACGGTGTTGCCGGAGGCCGTACGACGCGGCCTCGTCGACCAGGTCGACGGCTTCTGCGACGCGACGGGCTTCACGCGCGAGCAGACGGCGCGCGTGTTCGAGGTGGCGCGCGCGAACGGGCTCCCCGTGAAGTGCCACGCCGAGCAGTACCGCGACTTCGGCGCCGCGGAAGTCGTGGCCGCCTTTCGCGGGCTCTCCGCCGATCACCTGGAATACGCGACGGAGAAGACGGTGCGCGCGATGGCCGACGCCGGCGTGGTCGCCACGCTCCTGCCCGGCGCCCACTGGACGCTGGCCGACACGCAGCGTCCGCCCGTCGCGCTCTTCCGCCGCCACGGCGTGCCGATCGCGCTCGCCACCAACTGCAATCCCGTCAGCTCGCACACCTGCTCGCCCACCATGATGATGAACATGGGGTGCCGGCTCTTCGGCCTCACGACGGAGGAAGCGCTCGCCGGATTCACGCGCAACGGCGCGCGGGCGCTCGGCGTGCAGGACTCGCGCGGCACGCTGGAGGTCGGCAAGCTGGCCGACTTCGCGATCTGGGACGTCGCGACGCCCGGCGATCTCGCCTACCGCATCGCCGACAATCCGTGCGTCGCGGTCGTGAAGGACGGGCGCGTGGTGTACCGCGCCACGCCCGTCACCTTCCTCACGTAGAGTGACCCCACGGTGACGCACCGCCTCGCGAATTGGCCGACTTGGGGTCCGGGAGGATCGATATCGACACGCTCACCGAGGGTGAACTGGTCGATCGGAACGTCGCCGCCCGGATGCTCCAGTTCAGGATCGGAGACCGGGTCTCGTTCGACCGGACGGACGGCCGACCGTGATCGGTATCGTCACGCGCGACAAGAAGAGGACGGTCACGGTGATCCGGATGACGGTCAACGATGGAACGTCCCGTCGTCGTTGCTGCGCCGAGCCCATGATGCGCGTGCATCGAGTCGCGGGGATTGCAGCGTGATCGATCTTCGCAGCTCTTAGCCGACACACGTCCACGATCGCGGTCGAGCGGCCCGCCCGGGCGGAGGGGGGGCCCAAGGAGACGCTCATGGATCGCCGGGCCAGATCCAGATCGGTCAAGCCGGACGCCAACCAGCCGCTCGCTCCGAGCTCGCCCGAACCGCCCGTCGAGCAGGTGCGCGACCTGGAGAAACGGTTGACCGAGGCGCTGGAGCACCTGCACGCCCGGGACCGCGAGCTGCTGGCCGCGCAGGATCAACAGACGGCGACCAGCGAGATCCTGCGGGTCATCTCGAACTCGCCGGCCGATGTTCAGCCCGTGTTCGATGCGATCGCCCACAGCGCCACGCGATTGTGCGAGTCCTACGACGCGTCGATCTTCCGCGTCGACGGCGACCGGCTCGCGTTCGTCGCACACCACGGGCCGATCGCCCAGCGTCACGGAGAGTTCTCGCTCCCGATGGTCCGCGGCACGGTGGGAGGCCGATCGGTGCTCGAGTCGCGCACGATCCAGGTCGCCGACCTCCAGAATGAAGGCGACGAGTTCCCCGACGCGGCCGAGAACGCCCGGCGCTTTGGCTTCCGCACGATCCTCAGCGTGCCGCTCCTGCGAGAAGGGCGGGCCATCGGCGGCATCCAGCTGCGCCGGACGGAGGTGCAGGCCTTCAGCGAGCGGCAGGTCGCGGTTCTCCAGAGCTTCGCGGATCAGGCCGTCATCGCGATCGAGAACGTCCGACTCTTCACCGAGCTGCGGGCCAGGAATCAGGACCTCGTCGAGGCGCACGCCCAGATCGAGGCGGCCAGCCGACACAAGTCGGAATTCCTCGCCAACATGTCGCACGAGCTGCGCACGCCGCTGAACGCGATCATCGGCTTCTCCGAGGTCCTCTCCGACCGCATGTTCGGTGAGCTCACCGAGAAGCAGGCGGAATACCTCCAAGACATCTACGCGTCCGGACAGCACCTCCTCTCGCTCATCAACGACATCCTCGACCTCTCCAAGATCGAAGCGGGCCGCATGGAGCTCGACCTCACGCACGTCGATCTCCCGGGTGCCATCGAGAACGCGGTGTCCCTCGTGCGCGAGCGGGCCGCCCGGCGCGGCATTGTCCTCGTCAGCACGAGCGACGACAGCGTGAGGACCGTCCGTGCCGACGAGCGCAAAGTCAAACAGGTGGTGCTGAACCTCCTGTCGAACGCGCTCAAGTTCACGCCCGAGGGCGGTCGCGTCGACGTGCGCGCCGTGATGAACGACGGGACCGTGGAGGTTTCGGTCACGGACACCGGCGTCGGTATCTCGCCGGAGGATCTGCGGGTGATCTTCGAGGAGTTCCGCCAGGTCGGGACGGCGGACAAGAAGGTGGAAGGGACCGGGCTCGGACTGGCGCTGTCGCGGAAGTTCATCGAGCTGCACGGCGGCCGGATCCGGGTGACGAGCCGGGTGGGAGAAGGCTCGACGTTCACGTTCACGCTACCCGCCCAGGAGCCGTCGGACGGCGTCACTCCACCAGGTTCCGGTAATAGCTCTGGGCGGGGCGATCGCTCGTGATGAGCCCGGCCGATTTCAGGATGTCGAGCGTGGCCGTCCAGTCGCCTTCGGCCATGAAGCCCAGGGGCTTGCCCCGGGTGCGGTCGCTCTCCATGTGCTCGATCACGAGCGGAAGACCGAGCTCGATGTACTGACGGTTGCTCTCGGGAAAGGCGGCCATCAGGGCCGCGACGCCGGCCTTCTGATCCGCGATGGCGTCCTTCCAGCCGTGCATCGTGGCGCGCAGGAAGCCGCGCACGAGTTCGGGCTTCTCGTTGAGTGTGCTGGTGGTGACGATGTAGCCGTTGCCGAGCATGTTGACGCCCCACTCGGAGTACAGCGTGATCTTGGCGTCCCTGTTCTGCGTGTACGCGCGCAGGTAGTCGCCGAAGCGGAAGCCGGTGATCAGATCGACCTGGCGCGAGAGCAGCGCGGGCACCTTGCTGGCCGCCTCGATGGCGACGATCCGTACGGCGGACGACGAGAGCCCGTGCTTGCGCATCGCGGCCTCGAACTGCACCGTGTCGGCGCCCAGCACCATCCCGATCGACTTGCCCTTCAGATCCTCCGGTGACGCGATCTTCGGTCCGAGCGTGATGACGCCGGCGGGGCCGCGCGGCGTGGTGTTGGCCACCATGATGACAGGCGCGTCCTTGGCCGCCGCGATGGCCATGGCGCCGGCATCCGCGAACCCGAACAGCTCACGCCCCGAGGCAATCACCTGCACGGTGGCGCCCGAGCCGCGCCCGGGGCCGACGGTGAGGTCGATGCCCTCGTCCGCGTAATAGCCGCGCTGCACGGCCAGGATCGGGCCGACGTGATGAGGGCCCGGCACCCAGTCGAGGCGAAGCGTGGCCGCGACTCTCGCCGGCGCCGGACGTCCCGACTGACCGGAAGCGGAGAGCGGGATCATCAGCAGCACCAGGATCAGGACGACGCCACGCGCTCGCCTCATCGTTCACTCCTCGGGTTCGTGTTTCGTTGCCGGCTTGCTCGATCGTGATAGCTCGTGTCGTAGTAGCGCGTCAGCGGCCGCGACGCCGGCGGCAGGAGGCCTGCCTCCGTCCGGAGCGAGAGCGCCGTCTCGACGCCCGCGACGTCGACGCGCGCCTCGGGGAAGAGCCCATCGGCGGGATCCGCGAGCGCCGCGTAGGTCGCCGACGCCTGCTCCGGCGTGAGGCCGAACTCGGCCGCGAGATGCCGCGTCACCGCCGGGCGATTCTCGGGCGCGAGCGTCCAGTCGAGGCTCTCGCGATGAGCGCGGATGTAGGCCACCAGCGTGTCGTCGTGGTCGCGGGCCCAGCGACGCGTGGTCACACCCGCGGACGCCTGATACGCACCGAGATGATCGCGGCCGCGTCCCAGCACGGTGAAGCCGCGTGCGAGCGCGTCCAGCGTGAATGGTGGCGTGAGCAGCGCGACGTCGATGGCGCCGTCGAGCAG
>JBKPPN010000225.1:0-11139 GCA_046733575.1 Candidatus Methylomirabilota bacterium
ACCCACGATCGCGCCAAGGGGATCGGCCTGAACGGGGACGGCGCCTTCGTCGATCTCGCCCTCGCACGCACCGGTGAGGCGGCGCCGTTCGTGAGCGACGCGCGGCTGGCCTTCACCATCGGCGATCTGCTCACGAAGGACGGTGCGATGTCGGTGAAGCGCGTGACCGTCCGCGGCGCGCCCGCGCTCGCCGACGGGAGCGTGTCACCCGCGCGCCAGCTGCTGGCGCTGCGCGGGCTGTCGCTCGAGGCGTCGAATCTCGCGTGGCCGGAGGGCGGGCCCGCGCCGGTGCGCATCGGCGTCGAGCTTCCCGACAGCGGCACGCTGGCCGTGAACGGCACGGTGGCGCCGCGCACGCGGCGCGCCGACCTGCGCGTCGACCTCCAGGACGCCGCGCTCTCGGCGTACGGCGCGTGGGTACCCGTGCAAGGACCGCTCGACGGCCGTGCCGCGGCGGGGCTCGACGTCGTCGCCACGTTCGCCGACGCCCTCGCGCTCACCGCGCGCGGCACCGTCGACGTGAAGAGCGTGACGCTCGGTCGTGACCCCGCGCCGGTCACGGTCGCCGGCGCGTCGCTGAAGGGCATCGACGTCGACTGGCCCAAGCGCGTGCGCATCGAGCGCGCGACGGTGACGAAGCCCGTGGCACTGATCGAGCGCGACAAGGACGGCAGCTTCCCCATCCGCGCCATCCTCGCGAGTCCCGAGCGCACGTCGGACGCCACGCCGTCCGCCCCGCCGGCTCCGTCGCCCGCGCCCGCGCAGAGTCCCCCGCCGCCGGAGGCACCGCGCGAGCCCGGCCTCGTCATCGAGATCGGCGAGATCGTGGTCGAGGACGGCGACGCGCGCTTCGTGGATCGCAGCACGACGCCATTCTTCTCGCAGGAGATCACCCGGCTGGCCCTGACCGTCACGGGATTCCGCAACGAGCCGGACTCTCGGGCGGACATGAAACTTCAGGCCGTCGTCGGGCCGGGTGGGGCCCTCGACCTCGCAGGTCAGATCTCGCCGCTCGGCCGTCCGTTCTACATGGACGTGGCCGGCGAGCTGCGCGACGTCGCCATCGCGCAGGCGAACCCGTACATGCGCTGGTACTCGGGCTGGATCGCGCGGAGCGGCTCGGTCTCCACCAAGCTGCACTACCGGGTGGTGGGTGCCGAGCTGCAGGCGTCCAACGACGTGCGGGTGCAGAAGATCCGCGTCGAGCGCGCGGCGGAAGATTCGGCCTCGGCCAACAAGAAGGTCGGGCTGCCCCTCGGACTGATCGTGGCCATGATCACGGACTCGCGCGGTGACATCTCGTTCCAGGTGCCCGTGACGGGTCAGCTCAACGCGCCCGGCTTCAGCTTCGGCGACGCCATCTGGGCCGCCGTCCGGAACGTCCTCGTCAACGTCGCGGCTGCGCCGTTCCGGGCCATCGGCAAGCTGTTCGGCGGGGGCAGCAAGTCGGCGGAATCGGAAGAATTCAAGGTCGATCCGGTGCCGTTCGCCGCCGGGAGCGCCGACGTGACGCCCGACGCGCAGCAGCAGCTCCAGCGCGTGGCCGACTTCATGCGCGCGTCGCCCCAGATCAAGCTCGCCATCGGCCCCGTGGTCAGCGGCCAGGACGTGACGAGTCTGAAGACGCAGGAAGTGGTCGCGCGCATCCAGCGCGTGCAGCGCGAGCGCAAGCTCGCCGATTTCCCCGCCGCCGCCATGGCGCTCTACACGCAGGCGCAGACGCCGCAGGGCCAGGCGACCGCGCCGCAGAAGACGGCGGATCAGTCCACGCCGGCGGCGTCGAAGACGGTCGAGGAGGTCGTGGCCGCGCTGACCGAGCGTGAGCCCGCCCCCGACGAGGCGGTGCGCCGTCTGGGCGCGCGACGCGCGGAAGCCGCGAAGCTCACGCTCGTGCAAGCCGCGGGCATCGAGGCCGCGCGGCTCGAAGAGCGCGCGCCCGACGTGCGGACGAGCGACTCGTCACCGGGACGCGTCGAGTTCGAGCTCCTGCCCTGACGGCCGGCTGAACAAAACACCCGGCTGGTCTTTCGACGAGCCCGCGGCGCTCACGGCTGGCATTGAGGGCACCAGTAGGTGCTCCTGGCGTCGAGGCCCTCCGTCCGGCGCGCGATCGGCGTGCCGCACACGCGGCACGGCGCGCCGCCGCGTCCGTAGACCCACAACCGCGCATGGGGATCCTGCGAGCGGGTTGTCCGTCGCATGCCGCCGACGAGGGGCGCGGCGTGCACGCTCGACGTCAGCATGCGACGCGCGGCGCGGATGACGTCGAGCCGAACCGCGTCGCTCAGCTCCCGCACGGGCGTGAACGGGTGCAGGCGACACGCGAAGAGGATCTCGGACTTGAAGACGTTGCCCGCGCCCGCCATCACGCGCTGGTCGATGATCGCTTCGGCGATCGGGGCGTCGCCGCGCTGGGCCATCCGGCTCAGCGCCTCGGTCTCGTCGAAGCGCTCCGCGAGCAGATCGGGGCCGAGGGTGCGGACGCCGGCGGCGCGGGCCAGCGAGCGCTCGGTGTGCAGCTCCGCGATCGGGATGTTGAAGCCGACGGCCACGAAGCTCGTCGTGCCGACGACGATGCGCATGTCGATCGACCGCTTCTGCCATCGCTCGCCGGGACGGTAGATGTGCCAGCTCCCGTTCATGCGCATGTGGGTGCGGAGGACGAGCGGCGGAGCCGCCGACTCCGGTCGGGCCGAGAAGCGCATCAAGAGATTCTTGCCCGCAGCCGTCACTGCTTCCACGGTGCGACCGACGATGGGCGCGTCCTCGTCGACGCGCGTCAGCGCGGGCAGCACGGACTCGAAGCGGGTGACGATGTGACCGGTGAGGGCGCGGTGCAGTGTCTGCGCCGCGCGCAGGATCGTGTCGCCCTCAGGCAAGCGCGGGAGTCGTCCGTCGGGTGAGCGCGAAGCCGAGCGCGGAGAGGGCGAAGCCGGCCTCGACGAGGAACGGCGCGAGCGGGTGCTCGCCCGGCGGTCCGCCGTTGATCTCGCTGAGGAGCAGGCCCCCGTGCTCGGCGAGCGCGCCCGCCACCGCGCGGGCCACCAGCGAGCGCGCGGGCTCGTCATCGGGGAGATAGACGGTGAGCGCGCGACCGCCGCGGGCCAGATAGGCGGCGCACGCGCCGTTCGTCACGATGACCGCCGCGCCGACGGAGCGCGTCGGCGTCCGCGCGCCGACCGGTGTCTCCGGCCACTTCAGGATCGCGCCGTACGGGTTGGCAGGATCGGTGGCGGCCAGCGTGAGCACCTCCGGCTTCTCCGGCTCGTCGCGCAGCGCGCGCAGGCGCTCCAGCGCGGCAGGCAGCGCGAACTGCGCCGCGCCGACGCCGCTTGCGAAGTAGCCCCGACGGATGCGCCCCGCGTCCTCCATGGCCTTGAGCACGTCGTACACCGGGCCGAAGCCGCCGGGGATCCACTCCGCCGCGACGGACTCGCGCGTCACCACGCCGTAGCGCTGGAGCAACTGCTGCGCGACCGCGGCGCTCCACTCGGTCACCGACGGTGGCGTCCCTACGCGTGCGCTGGTGAGGCTCCACCGTCCCTCGCCCGCGCGCGGCGTCGTGCGACGCGAGCGATAGAGTCCGCGCGCCGCCGCGACGTGTCGGCGTCGGCGATCGCGCCCGCTCGGGCGTGAGGTGTCGCGCGGGCCGTCGCCGCCGACGTAGGCGCGCAGCGCGTGGAAGGTGTCGTTGGTGACGAGGCCCTTCCACACCAGGCGCCACAGGGCGTCGACGGTCTCGCGCGCGAACCCGCCGCCGAGCGCCGCGTGCAGCGCGGGGAAGAACGTGGCGCCGCCGGGCCCGAGGTGCTCGAGCACGCGCGCCTCGACGCGATCGAGCTCCGTCACGGCGGGATCGGGCGGCCGCCAGAGACGCGGCAGATGATCGGTGAGGTAGAGCGCGATGCGGCCGTCGCGCTCGCCGACGGGCTCGACACCGCACCAGACGATCTCGCCCGCCGCGGCGAGGGCGTCCAGATCCGCCGGCGTGTAGCCCTCGATGCGCGCGGCGAGGATCTCACGCTCGAACACCGAGGCGGGCAGCGCGGCGCCCTGCAGCGTCTCGACGACGTCGAGGAGCGCGTCGAGGCCCGAGCGCTTGCGGGTCAGTCCCTGCCAGCTCGTGACGAGACGGCCCAGCACGGCGGGCTCGACGGGCTCCACCTCGTGGCGCAGCTTGGCCAGGGATCGCCGGCGCAGCGTGCGCAGCACGTCGGGGTCGCACCACTCGCGGTGACGGCCGCCGGGGCGGAACTCGCCCTCGAGGAGCTTGCCCGCCGCGGCGAGTCGGCGCGCGGACGACTCCGCCGTCGTCAGCGGCCAGCCGTAGCGCCGTGCGAGATCGTCGCTGGTGAACGGGCCGTGCGTCCGGGCGTAACGATGGGTGAGGTCACCGCGCGGATCGCGGACCGGGGCCAGCAGCGCTTCCGGGATGCCGGCGGGCAGCGGGATGCCGAGGCCGTCGCGGTAGCGAGCGGCGTCCTCGACCGCGATGTAGCGGCTCTCCGCCGCGATGGGGAGCGCGACGATCCGCCGCTCGCGCGTCAGCGTGTCGACCACCGAGCGCGCGTCGACGCCGTCGGGCGGCGCCATCCGACGCTCGAGCTCGTCGACGGAGAGGTCGCCCAGGCGAATGAGCAGGTCGTGCACGGCGTCGACAGAGCGCGCGCGGAACCGCTCGTCCAGGTGCTGCAGCTCGCGCTCGACCTCGTGGACGGCGTCGGCGTCGAGCAGCTCGCGCAGCTCGGCGTGGCCGAGGAGCTCCCGGAGCTGACGCTGATCGATGGCGAGGGCCTGGGCGCGACGCTCGGCCAGCGGCGCGTCGCCCTCGTAGATGTAATTCGCCACGTAGCCGAACAGCAGCGAGGCCGCGAAGGGCGAGGGCGTCGGCGGGTCGTCCGTCACCACGCGCACGCTGCCGCGCCCGATCTCGTCCATGATCCCGTGCAGGGCCGGCATGTCGAAGACGTCGCGCAGCACCTCGCGATACGTCTCCAGGATCATCGGGAACGAGCCGAACTGGGCGGCCACGGCGAGGAGATCGGCGGCGCGCTTGCGTTGCTGCCAGAGCGGGGCGCGACCGCCCGGCCGTCGTCGCGGCAGCAGCAGCGCGCGCGCCGCCGTCTCGCGGAACTTCGCCGCGAACAGCGCGGTGGCGCCGAGCTGGCCGAGCACGAGCGACTCCACCTCGTCGGCGTCGGGCAGGAGCAGCCGCGTGTCGGGCGGCTCGTCGGTCTCGGGAAAGCGGACGACGAAGCCGTCATCCGTCCACATGGTCTCGACGTCCACGCCGGTCTCGCGCTGCACCTTGGCCGCCACGGCCATCGACCACGGCGCGAGCACCTTGCCGCCGAAGGGCGAGAGCACGCACACGCGCCAGTCGCCGAGCTCGTCGCGACAGCGCTCGATGACGACGGTGTGGTCGTCGGGCACGGTGCCCGCGCCCGCCTGGTCGGTGAGGTACTGCAGCAGGTTCTTGGCGGCCTGCGGGTCGAGATCGTGGTGATGCACGAGCCGATCGCGCGCCGCCTTGACGGGCGCCTCGCGCAGCTCGCGCACCATGCGTCCTATGTCGCGTCCGAGCTCGAGGGGACGGCCGGCCGCGTCGCCGTGCCAGAACGGGGTCTTCCCCGGCGCCCCGGGCGCCGGAGAGACGAGCACGCGATCGTGGGTGATCTCCTCGATGCGCCAGCTCGAGGCGCCGAGCACGAAGACCTCGCCCACGCGGCTCTCGAACACCATCTCCTCGTCGAGCTCGCCCACGCGGGCGCCGTTCTTGGCCCCGGCCAGGAAGACGCCGTAGAGACCCCGATCGGGGATGGTGCCGCCGTTGACGATGGCCACGCGCTTGGCGCCCTCGCGCGCGGTGACGGTGTTGCCGATGCGGTCCCACGTCACGCGCGGCCGCAGCTCGGCGAACTCGTCGGAGGGATAGCGGCCGGCCAGCATGTCGAGCGTGCTCTCGAAGCTCTCCCGCGCCAGCTCCGCGAACGGGGCGGCCGCGCGGACGGTCGCGTAGAGCTCGTCGACGTCCCAACGGTCGAGCGACGCCATGGCGACCAGGTGCTGGGCCAGCACGTCGAGCGGATTTCGTGGGTAGCGCGTGGCCTCCACCCGGCCGTCGTGCATGGCACGCGTCACGGCGGCGCAGGCGACGAGGTCGCCACGATATTTCGGGAAGATCACGCCCTCGCTGACCGCGTCCACGGAGTGACCCGAGCGGCCGATGCGCTGGAGCCCGCTCGCCACCGAAGGGGGCGCCTCGATCTGGACGACCAGGTCGATCGCGCCCATGTCGATGCCCAGCTCGAGGGACGACGTCGCGACGAGGGCGCGGACCGTGCCGGCCTTCAGGCGGTCCTCGATCTCGACGCGCTGCGCGCGCGCGATGGAGCCGTGATGGGCGAGGGCCAGCGTCTCCTCGGCCAGCTCGTTGATGGCGGCCGCGAGTCGCTCCGCGGTGCGCCGGTTGTTGACGAAGATCAACGTCGAGCGATGCGCCCGCACGAGCTCGACCAGGCGCGGATGGATCGCCGACCAGATCGTCGAGCGCACGGGACCCCGCGCGGCCGGCCCGCTCGGGATGTCGATCGGCTCGCCGATGCGCGCCATGTCCTCGACCGGCACCTCGATGGACAGCTTGAGCGGCTTGCGCTCGCCCGCGTCCACGATCGTCACGTCCCGGCCGGGGCCGCCGAGGAAGCGCGCCACCTCGTCGAGCGGGCGCTGCGTGGCGGAGAGACCGATGCGCTGGAGCGGCGTCCGCGTGAGGTTTTGCAGGCGCTCCAGCGACAGCGCCAGGTGGGCGCCGCGCTTGGTCGGCACGAGGGCGTGGATCTCGTCGACGATCACGGTGTCGATGGAGCGGAGCGTGTCGCGCGCATTCGACGTCAGGAGCAGATAGAGCGACTCGGGCGTGGTGATCAGGATGTCGGCGGGCTGGCGCAGGAAGCGCGCCCGCTCGAGCTGCGGCGTGTCGCCCGTGCGCACCGCCACGACCGGCACGTGGTGCGGCTCCGCGCGGAACGTCGCCATGCTGGACACGCCGGCGATCGGGGCGCGCAGGTTGCGCTCGACGTCCACGGCGAGGGCCTTCAGGGGCGAGATGTAGAGCACGCGACAGCGACGGTGCCGCTCGGGGACCGCCTCGAACATCAGGCGATGGATGGCCCAGAGGAACGCGGCGAGCGTCTTGCCGCTGCCCGTCGGCGCCAGCAGCAGCGTCGACTCTCCACGACTGATCGGCGGCCAGCCCTGGGCCTGCGCGGTGGTGGGAGCGCTGAACGACGCGCGGAACCAGTCCTGGACCGCGGGATGGAACACGTCGAGGGAGGCGAGCGCTTCCCGACGGGAGGGGCTGCGGGACATCGAGATCATCTTACGCTGCTGGCACGACGCTGGCACGGCGACGGCGAGGAGGTGCCTCATGCTGGACAACACGACGTACAACCTCATGGAGACGGCCACGGTCATTTCGAAGGGGCTGCACCGCTACGAGACGTTCATCAAGGACGCGCAGGGATGTCAGCCCTGCACGCAGCTCTGGAACGAGATGAAGCAGGCGGACGAGCGGCAGCTCGAGCGGATCGTGTCCCACCTCAGGGAGCACATGGCCAAGGAGCAGCGGGGGTCCCGCGCAGCCTGAGCCCCGGTCGATCGCGGCGTCGCCCACCATCATCGTGGTGGGCGATGCCCTCGACGTGAAGACTCGGCAAAGTCCGATTTGTGTCCGCGCCAGCCTCCTATAGCATCTGACTCTGTAGTCAGCGGCTCAGTCATCCTGCTTCGAGGAGACCTGTTCGTCATGCGAACCTCACGCGTGCTCGCGCTTTTGGTCGTGCTGGTCCTCGCCACGGCAATGACGGCCTCGCTCTCGGCGCAGGGCACGCCGGGAACGCTGCGCTTCGGCGTGGGGCCGCTCCAGCCCACGCCCACCGAGACGAAGAAGGCCTACGAGCCGTTCTTCGCGTATCTCGCCAAGGCGCTCAACCGCGACTTCGATCTCGTAGCGACCACGGACTGGGCCGGCATCTCCGTCGCGCTCGCCAACGGTCAGGTCGACCTGGCGTGGATGGGACCCTGGGGCTACGTGCTCGCGCACGACGACTCCGGCGTCGTGGCCATCGCCACCGCCAAGTACGACGGCAAGCCGATCTACCACGCCATCGCCATCTGCAAGCCCGGCCTCGTGAAGTCGTGGCCCGACGGCGCCAGGGGCAAGCGCGTCTCGTTCGCCGACGTCGGATCGACGTCGGGCTGGCTGATTCCCACCGCCTGGTTCAAGACGCGCAACATCGATCCGAAGCAGTACTTCAACTACTCCGACGGCGCCACGCACGCCGCCAACGAGATCAGCGTGGCGAGCGGCCAGGTGGACTGCGCCACCGACTTCGACCGGAACCGTAACGCCATGATCGAGGGCGGCAAGATCGACCGGAACGCCACGGAGGTCGTGTGGACGTCGGATCCGCTCCCGAACGACGCCATCGCGGTCTCGAAATCGTTCGATCCCGCCCTGGCCAAGCGGATCCAGGGGATCCTGATCGACATCACCGAGGCGCAGGCGAAGACCATCCTGCCGAACCACTACACCGGCTTCGTGGCCGCGACGCACGAGAGCTACAAAGCCATCGAGGACGCGGGCATCCTGGTGGGACGGATCAAGAAGAAGTCGTGAGCGTGGCGGCAGGCGCGCTGTCCTCGGGGCCGCGTGGGGAACGCGCCTACGCCGAGCCACACGTCGCGTGGCTGTCCGGGAGCCGCCTGCGATTCCTCCTCGTCGTCGTCGTCCTGGGCCTGTTCTACGTCGCGAGCTGGCGACTGGCGCGCGTCGATCCGGCCAAGCTGTGGGCCGGCCTTCCGAAGATGGCGGGATGGGCCGCCAAGGCGTGGCCGCCCGCGACGGACGAGCTTCCCGTGCTCGCGTGGCGCGCGGCGGAGACCGTCGCGATGGCCGCCATCGGCACGACCATCGCCGCGCTCCTCGCGCTGCCCATGGCCGTCGCCGCCGCCCGCAACGTCACGCCGAGCCGCGCACTGTACTATCCCGCCCGCTGGCTCCTGAACGCGCTCCGCGGCATCGACTCGTTCGTGTTCGCGCTCCTCTTCGTGGCGGCCGTCGGGCTCGGTCCGTTCGCCGGCGTGCTCGGGATCGCGCTGCACACGTGGGGCAGCACGGCGAAGCTCTGGGCCGAGGCGATCGAGAACATCGCGCCCGGACCGCTGGAGGCCGCCGCGGCGACGGGCGCGTCGCGACTCAAGGTCGTCGCGTTCGCCATCTTGCCCGACGCGCTGCCCGGCATGGTCTCCGTCGGGCTCTTCTGGTGGGAGTTCAACGTGCGCGCCTCCACCGTGCTCGGCGTCGTCGGCGCGGGCGGCATCGGCCAGGAGCTGAAGAACTCGATGGACCTCCTCGACTTCCCACGTCTCGCCACCGTCATCGGCCTGATCCTCGTGATGGTCACGGTGATCGACTTCGCCAGCGAGCGCGTGCGGCGGCGGCTCGAGTAGCCATGGGCGGCGCGACGGACGCGGTGCTGCGCGTGGATGGCCTGTGCAAGGCCTACGGTCCACTCGTCGCGCTGGACGGCGTGTCGTTCGACGTGCGGCCCGGCGAGATGGTCGCCGTGCTGGGACCCAGCGGGGCGGGGAAGACGACGCTCTTCCGCTGCGTGACCGGCCTCGTCCGCGCCGACGCCGGCTCGATCGTCGTCAACGGGCGCGACGTGGCCGAGGCGCGGGGGCGAGCGCTGGCCGCCGCGCGGCGCGACGTCGCGCTGGTGTTCCAGCAGTTCGGACTCGTGCGGCGACTCAGCGCCCTGCACAACGTCATCGGCGGACGGCTGTCGTCGATCGCGCTGTGGCGCGTGCTGCTCCGACGGTACCGTCGCGCCGATCGTCAGCTCGCGCTCCGCTGTCTCGACACCGTGGGCCTGCTCGAGCGCGCGTGGACCCGCGTCGACCGGCTCTCGGGCGGACAGCAGCAGCGCGTGGCCATCGCGCGCGCGCTCGCGCAGGACACCGCGCTGCTGCTCGCCGACGAGCCGGTGGCGAGCCTCGACCCGGAGTCGGCGAGCGTCGTGCTCGAGGCGCTGCGCGCGGTGGCCGCGACGGGCGTGGCCGTCGTCACGAGCTTGCACCAGGTGCAGCTCGCCCTCGCCCACGCCGATCGCATCATCGCGCTCCGGGCCGGCCGCGTGGTCCAGGACGGCGTCGTGGCGGCCTTCGACGCGCCGACGTTGCAGCAGATCTACGAGCGACCGGCGGACGCAGTCCGGTGACGCACGCCAGGCATGATGCAGAGTGGGACGCGGGCGATACCGGGTGCGGCGACCTCGTGCTCGAGCTCCGGCAGCGGGTCACGGCGATCGCCCCGGGCGCGGTGCTCAAGCTGGTGGCGCGTGACCCGGGCGCGCCGGCCGACCTGCCCGCGTGGTGCCGCATGACGGGCCACGCGCTGCTGTCCGCGGCGCACCCCGTGTACCTGATCCGGCGAAAGGAGACGTGAGATGGCGAACCGGTTTTGCGTGAGCCTCAGCTCTGCCAAGGACAACACCGACAAGGCAACGGTGGCGTTCGTGGTCGCGAACGCGGCGGTCGGCTCGGGCAAGGAGACGATGGTGTTCCTGAGCGTCGAGGGCGTGCGTCTGGCCCAGAAGGGCTACGCCGACGACATCCGCGAGGAGGGCTTCGCCCCGCTCCGCGAGCTCATGGACAACTTCGCCAAGGCGGGCGGCACGATCTACGTCTGCTCGCCGTGCTTCAAGAAGCGCAAGCTCGACGAGAACAACCTGGTGGCCGGCGCGGCCATCGTGGGCGGGGCCAAGCTCGTGGAGTTCACGTCCGAGGGGTCGCCGGTCGTCAGCTACTGAGTCGGGAGGCAGCGCGCGCAGCATGAGCGATCCTAAACCGGTGGAGCGACATCCGTACGAGGCCGACGCCAGCTTCGACGGCGGCGACCTCGACTGTGGCAACGGCCTCCTCCTGCTGATCCGTCAGCACATGGATCCGCTGGAGCGAGGCCAGCTCCTCGAGTTCCACTCCACCGATCTCTCAGTCGAGGAGGACTTCCCCGCGTGGTGCCGGCTCACCGGCAACGAGCTGGTCTCGTGGACCAAGCAGGGCAGGGACCGCAGCTTC
>JBKPPN010000226.1:0-7265 GCA_046733575.1 Candidatus Methylomirabilota bacterium
GAAGTGGCACGTGCTCTACGCCGACTACGCCTGGGGCCAGGCCACCCGCGACGCGTACACCGCGCAGATCAAGAAGCTGGGTGGCGACGTCGTGGGCAGCACCGGCATTCCACTCGGCACGGCCGACATGACGGCGTTCCTCTCCAAGATCACGGGCAACTTCGACGGGCTGTTCGCAATCATGTTCGGCAAGGACGGCGTGACGGTGGGCAACCAGGCGTACGATCTCGGCCTCACCAAGAAGTACAAGTGGGCGGGTGACGGCGCCGTGGCGGAGTCGACGAACCTTCCCGGGCTCGGACAGAAGATCGAGGGCTTCGTCGGCATCAACCGCTACATCCCGGTCCTCGATGCGCCATTGAACACGTCCGCGCACAAGAAGTTCTTCGAGGACGCCGTCCGGCGGCTGAAGGAGATCGATCCCTCCGGGCCGCTGCCCGACCGCTACGTCCAGTCGAACTACGAGGCCATGAACGCGCTGAAGCTCGGCATGGAGAAGGCGAAGTTCCAGGGCCGGCAGGACACCGAGAAGCTGATCGCGGCCCTGGAAGGCCTCGACATGAAGGAGGGCGACGACTTCCCGCAGGGCGACAAGCACCTGCGCAAGGAGGACCACCAGGCCTTCCTGCGCGAGTTCATCTTCGACATCAAGAACGGCAAGCACCACATCCTCGAGGTGGTGCCGAAAGAGAAGACGATGTTCCCGCCCGAGTGCTCGTTCCCGAAGGCGTGACGGCAGGCGGGACAGCGACGATGGCGACCGGCGCCCCGGGGGGCGCCGGCGCCGCCGCTCCTATTCTGCGCATCGAGGGTCTCACCGTCCGGTTCGGCGGGCTCACCGCGCTCAACAACGTCAACCTCAGCGTCCCCCGCGGGCAGATCCGCGCGATCATCGGCCCCAACGGAGCGGGCAAGTCCACGTTCTTCAACTGCGTCACGGGCGTGCTGCGGCCCTCGAGCGGGCGCATCGTCTTCGACGGCCACGACATCGCGGGGATGCGGCCGCAGGAGATCTCGCGCCGCGCCATCGCGCGCTCGTACCAGATCACCAACATCCTGCCGGGCGCGACGGTGCTGGAGAACGTGCGCATCGCCGTGCAGTCGCGCCATCACAGCTGGAACCTGCTGCGTCACCATCGCGCGTTCCGCGACGTGATCGATCGCGCGTACGCGGTGCTCGCCTCGGTGGGACTGGCCGAGAAGGCGACCGAGCTCGCGTCCAACCTCTCGCACGGCGAGCAGCGCACGCTCGAGATCGCCATCGCCCTCGCCACCGAGCCGAAGCTCCTGTGCCTGGACGAGCCGACGGCCGGCATGAGCGTCACCGAGACGCACGCCACCGTCGAGCTCGTCCGGACGATCGCGGCGAACCTGACCATCCTCATCGTCGAGCACGACATGGAGGTGGTGATGGGGCTGGCCTCGGCCATCACGGTGCTGAACTACGGCGAGGTGCTCGCGGAGGGAACGCCCGCCGAGATCCAGGCCAATCCGCGCGTGCAGGAGGTCTACCTCAAGACGTGATGCTGCTCACGGTCGACGACGTCCACACGTACTACGGCAAATCGCACATCCTGCACGGGGTGTCGCTGCGCGTGGAGGCCGGCGAGGTCGTGGGACTCCTGGGACGGAACGGCGTCGGCAAGAGCACCACGCTCAAGACCATCATGGGGCTGGTCCATCCCGCGGCGGGACGGATCCGCTTCAAGGACCGCGAGATCACCGGGATGCCGCCCCAGCGCCTCGCCCGCCACGGCATCGCCTGGGTGCCCGAGGATCGCCGGATCTTCAAGCTCCTCACCGTGACGGAGAACCTGCGCACCGGGCTCGATCGCAGCGGGGTGGACGCCGCGCAGCGCGAGCGGCTCCTGGACAAGGTCTACACGAACTTCCCCGTGCTGCGCGAGCGGCGGAACCAGCCCGGCGGCACGCTGTCGGGCGGCGAGCAGCAGATGCTCGCCATCGCACGGGCGATGATGCTCGAGCCGAGGATCATCCTGCTCGACGAGCCCACCGAGGGCCTCATGCCGCGCATGGTGGGCAAGATCCGCGAGATCATCGAGGTGCTGCACGCCGACGGCGTCGCCATCCTGCTCGTGGAGCAGAACGTGCCGCTCACGCTGGCCGCGAGTCAGCGCGTGTACTTCATGGAGAAGGGCGTGGTGCGCCACGAGGCGCTCGCTGCGGACCTCCGTCTCGACGACAGCGTCGTGCACCAGTACCTCGGAGTCTGACCGTGCTCCTCGACCAGATGCTCATCCAGCTTGTCAACGGCATCGTGGCCGGCATGGTGCTCGCCCTCGTCGCGTCGGGGCTCACCCTGATCTTCGGCATCATGGACGTCGTCAACTTCGCGCACGGTGATCTGGTGATGCTGGGCGGCTTCGTGGGCGCCGTCACCATCGCGGCCACGGGAAACTTCTGGCTCGCGCTGCTGGTCGCCACCGTCGTCATTGCCGGCGTGGGCGTCGTGCTCCAGATCACGACGCTGCGCCCCCTCATCGGACGCGATCCGCTCATGACGATCCTGGCCACCTTCGGCATCTCGCTCGTGTTCCAGAAGTACGCGCTCTGGCAATGGGGGCCGTCCGCCCGCAGCATCGCCGAGCCGATTCCCGGACAATTTCGGCTGTTCTACATCCAGTATCCCTGGAACCGCGTGGCCACCGCGGTCATCGCGGGGGCCATCATCGGCGCGCTGTGGCTCTTCCTGAAGTACGGGAAGTACGGCATCTGGATCCGGGCCACCACGCAGGATCGCGTGATGGCGGGCGCCATGGGTATTCCCGTCCCGCTCGTGCACACCGCGGTGTTCGCGATCGGCGCCGGGATGGCGGCGGCGAGCGGCGTGCTGTTCGGTCCGCTCGGCGGGGTCACGCAGACCATGGGACTCGACTTCACGCTGCGCGCCTTCATCGTGGTGGTCGTGGGCGGGATGGGCAACCTGGGTGGGTCGATCCTGGCGTCGATCTTCATCAGCCTGCTCGAGTCCTTCGCGTCCATCTGGGTGAGCCCCGCGCAGGCCGTCATCGTGTCGTTCGTGGCGCTGATCCTCACGCTGCTCGTCCGTCCCACCGGACTCTTCGTGCCGACGCCGAAGTAACGGGACCGCGGAGCCAGCGAGGCCATGTCGACCGAGTCGATCGTCCGAGAGCGCGACACGGTGGCCCCGGTCGTCAGTGCGGGTCCCAACCCGCGCTTCTGGCTGGCCTTCGCGGTGGTGGTGCTGCTCCTCGCGGGCGCGCCGCTCGTGCTGCCGGAGTTCTGGCGACGCTTCGTCACGGAGATCCTGATCTGGGGCCTGCTCGCGATGTCCTCCGATCTGCTGCTCGGCTACACGGGCATGGTGTCCTTCGGCCACTCCGCGTTCTTCGGCCTCGGCATGTACGGCGCGGCCGCCGCGCTCCTGTCGGTGCGGCCACCCAGCCTGTGGCTGGCCCTCCTGTACGGACTGGTCGCGGCGGGCGTCGTGGCCGCCTTCGTCGCGTTCTTCGCCACCCGGCTACGGGACATCTACTTCTCCATCACCACGCTCGTGTTCGCGCAGATCTTCTACGTCGTCATCTTCACGTGGACGGAGCTGACCGGCGGCGAGAACGGGTTGACGTTCCGTCAGCCGCCCCTCGGCCTGCCGGGGCTCGGTGGCGTGGCATTCACGGCGACGACCCTGCACTGGTTCGTGCTCGGCGTTGTCGCGCTGTCGTACCTGCTCCTCCGGCGCGTCACCCAGTCGCCGTTCGGCATGGTGCTCCAGTCCATCCGCGAGAACGAGCCACGCACGCGCGCGATCGGCTACGCCGTCGAGCGCTACAAGATCGTCGCCGTGATGCTGTCCGGACTGTTCGCGGGGCTGGGCGGCGTGCTGTACGCGATCCAGAACAAGTTCGCCGCGCCCGACTTCGTCTTCTTCACGGTCTCGGGCGAGGTCGTGATCTTCAACGTCATGGGAGGGATGGGCACGCTGGTGGGGCCCGTGGCGGGCGCGGCGTTCTTCCTGCTCCTGCGCGAGGGTTTCTCGCGCTACTTCACCGAGTACTACCTGATCCCGGTCGGCATCATCTTCACCGCGATGGTGATCTTCATGCCGCAGGGGCTGCTCGGCTTCTGGCGTCGGCGTCTCAACCAGTAAGCGCGCCGCCGGCTCATTCCGCTGCCCACCGCGCGGCACGCGCGTCCAGCGTGGCCGCCGCGGCGTGGCGCGGTGACGTCACGGGCAGCAGCAGCCGCACCACCGTCCCGAGCTCGGGACGGCTCGACAGCCGGATCGTCCCACCGTGGTCTTCCACGATCTTGTGCGTGATGGCGAGGCCGAGTCCGGTGCCGCGGTCCTTGGTAGTGAAGAACGGCGTGAAGATCCGATCGGCGTCGGCGGGCGTGATCCCGACTCCGGTGTCCTCGATCTCGATCTTGACGCCCTCGCCTCGCCGCCACGGCGCACCGACCGTCATGGGCGGCTCGCTCGCCGTCACGCGGAGCGTGAGCCGTCCGCCCCGCGACATCGACTCGAGCGCGTTGGCCACCAGGTTCACCAGCGCACGGTAGAGCGCGTCGGGATCGGCGCCGATGGTCGGGATGTCGCGGCCGTACTCGCGCACGATCTCGATCTCGCGCGTCTCCAGCGCTTCCGCGTAGAGCTCCACCGCGCGGTCCAGCAGGACGTCGGGTCGCACGGCGGAGAAGGTGAGCCGGCTCGGACGCGACAGCTCGAGCAGTCGCTCCGTGATCCCGTTGATGCGCTCGAGCTCCCGGGGCACCACGCGGTGGAACTTGGCGCGGAAATCGGCGTCGTCGAGCTTGCGCTCCAGGTGCCGGCTGAAGGTGAGGAGCGAGGTGAGCGGGTTCTTGATCTCGTGGGCGAGCCCGGCCGCCATCGTGCCGAGCGCGGCGAGACGATCCGAGCGCTGCAGCTGCTGCTCCAGCTCGCGCACCATCGTGACGTCCCGGAACACGCCGACCACGCCGAGATCCTTGCCCTCCGCCCCCGCGCCCTTGAGCGGCGCCACCGTGACCTCGACGTGCGCCACGGCGCCGTCGCGCCGATGCAGCATCAGGCTCACCTCGCCCACGGCCGTCCCGCGCGCCAGCGTGTGCATGAGCAGCTCGGCCACCTCCGGCGTGCGGGCGAACACGTCGACACACGAGCGCCCCACCACCTCGCCGGCCAGGAAGCCCATGAGCATCTCGGCGGCCGGGTTGAACGTGACCACCCGGCCCTCGAGGTCGACGGTGACGAGGCCGCTGGTGAGCGAGGCCAGGATGTTGTCGGTGTAGCCCTTGAGATCGGCGAGCTCCTCGAAGCGATGACGGAGCTCGGCGTGGGCGACCTCGAGCGCGGTGCGCTGCTGCAGGAGCTGAGCGGCCATGTGATTGAACACCACCGCAAGCTGGCCCAGCTCGTCGTTGGTCGACGGCTCGATGCGCTGATCGAGCTCGCCGCGCGAGATGGCGGCCGCGCTCTCGGCGAGCCGCGCGAGCGGCCGGGCGATGCGTCGCGCGACGACGGCGGCGGCCACTCCACCACCGAGCAGCGTCACCAGCGTGAGAAGCGCCAGGTCGCCACGCGTGCGGCGGATGAGCGCCTCCATCCGGTGTCGGCTCAGCCCCACGCGCACGGTGCCCCACCGCTGCGTGTCGACGACGACGGGCAAGGCGAAGTCGTAGACGGTCTGCCCCGACGCGCCGTCCACGAGCGTCTGGATCAGGAAGTCGTCGGCGCGCAGCGCCCGCTCCGCCTCGGGACCGCTCAGCCGGGAGCCCACGCGCTCGGGATGCCGGCTGTAGGCGGCCACGCGTCCCTCCGCGTCGAGCACGATCGCGTACACGACGTCGGCCTGCGCGGCCACGCGGTCGACGTTCTGCTCCAGGGCGGTGAAGTTGTAGAGCAGGAGCGGCGGATACGAGATGCCGGCGAGATGCCGGCTCAGAACCTCACCGCGCCGCTGGGCCTCGTTGACGATGGCGGCGTGCTGACGATGATCGACCACCAGCATGACGGCCACCATCATCAGCACGATGACGAGCCCGGTGCCGGCGAGAAAACGCGTCTGCAGCGAGCGCGGGCCCCATCGCACGCGCGCCGTCCCCGTCGCCGTCATCGCGGGCGATCCAGCCAGATTTTGCGCAGCGGGATGTACGAATCGCCGAGACCGCTCACCTCGATGGCGCGCACGTACGGCTGGAACAGCCGCTCGTAGCTGTAGTGGAACATCGGGACGATCGGCGCGTCCTCGAGCACCGCCTCCTCGGCGCGGCGGTAGAGGTCGACGCGTCGCTGGGGATCGGACGCCGCGCGCGCCTGGATCAGCAGGTCGTCCACGGCGGGGTTGGCGTACCGCGTGAAGTTGCGCGCGCTCCCGGAGTGGAAGAGCTGGAAGAGGAACGTGTCGGGATCCGGCACGTCGGCGTACCACGCATAGAGATAGACGGGCAGCTTGCCCTCGGACAGCATCCGCGAGAATGACGGCCAGTCGGTGTGGTAGCGGATGTCGGCACGGACTCCGACCGCCTCGAGGTCGTGCGTTATGAGCTCGTGCTCGCGCACGATGTGCTCGTTGCGAACCGACGACCAGATCGGGATCGGCGCAAGGCCACGACCGCCCGGATACCCGGCGCGCGCGAGCAGGTCACGCGCGGCGGCGGGATCGTACGGATAGCCCGGGAGCTGCGGATTGAATCCGAGCGTGCCCGGGGGCAGGATGCCGCGCGCCAGCGTGTTCCGCCCCAGGAACGCGTCCTCGGCCACCCGCTGACGGTTGATGGCCAGCACGATGGCCCGACGCACGCGACGGTCGTCGAAGGGCTTGGTGCGGGTGTTGAACCCGTAGAACCGCAGGCTCAGCATCGGGCGCTTGACGTAGCGGGCGGTCGTTCCCGCCACGATGGCGCGATAGTTTGCCGTGGGCACCGGCGTGTCCTCGAGGCGTCCCTTCTGGAACTCGTCGTACATCGCGTCGCTCTCCTCGCCGCGGAAGACGCGATACACCACGCCGGCCAGCTTCGGCGGTCCGTCGAAGTAGTCGGGATTGGCGGCGAGCACGATCTCGCGCCCCGGCTCGCGGCGCTGGAACTTGAACGGCCCCGTGCCCACGGGATGCGCGGCGAACGCCCCGTAGTTTCGCTCCACGAGCGCGCGCGGCAGGATCTTGGCGTGCCCCACCGCCAGCACGGACACGAATGGCACCGGCGCGTCGGTGAGCACGACCTGCACGGTGTAGCGGTCCACGGCGGTGAGGCCGGCGACGTGATCGGCGCGCCCGTCGCGGAAC
>JBKPPN010000227.1:0-5066 GCA_046733575.1 Candidatus Methylomirabilota bacterium
GTCTTGCCGTGGGCCTTCACCCGGCTCACGTAGAACTCGGCCTGGGCGCGGGCTTCGTCGAGGCTCAGTCCCGGCGCGGCGAGGAACCCGTCGGCGAGCCGGGCGGCGCGGTCGATGGCCGGACGCGCGCTGGCGCCGATCCACACCTCGACGGGCTCGGCCGGCAGGGGCGCGATGGTGGCGCGCGTGATGCCGAACCGCCCCGTCGCCGTCACCGTCTCGCCCGCGAGGAGCCGGCGCACGATGTCGAGCGACTCCTCGAAGCGCGACGGCCGCTGTCGGATGTCGACGCCCATCGCGTCGAACTGCTCCTGCCCGTAGCCGAGCCCGCACTGCATGATGAAGCGGCCCGGCGCGATGGCGGCCAGCGTGGCGATCTGCTCGGCGACCAGCACGGGATGCCAGAGCGGGAGCAGGAAGAGACAGCCGGCGGGCCGGTCGCTCCACTCGGCGAGCAGTCGGCCGAGCATCGGCGTGTTCTGGTAGTACGGCGTCGCGTGATGGTCGCCCAGGAAGAGCGAGTCGAGCCCGGCGCGCCGCGCCGCGGCGGTGCGCTCGATCATGAAGCGTGCCGCCTCGCGCGGATCCCGCGTGCGGTGCGCGCTCGTCAGCGAGATCCCGACTCTCACGGCGACATCGCGATGAGCGGCTCCAGGTGCTCGAGCCGCGGCGTGAACGCGACGCCCTGGCGGTGGAAGATGTCGACGATCGCGTCGTTGAACGGCGTCTTCACGCCGAGCTGACGGCCGTGCTGCACGACGTAGCCGTTCAGGTGGTCGATCTCCGTCCGCCGTCGGCGCATCACGTCCTGCAGCATCGACGGCCGCCCACCCCCGCGTCCCGCCGCCGTCGCACGGAGGTCTTCCTGGAGCTCCGGCAGCCCGCGCCCCTCGTAGGCGTCGACGTAGCGCTGGGCGTCGAACCCCCACACCGGCTCCACCTCGTGTCCGGCCGCGCGCCCGACCAGGATGGCCTCCGCGGCGAGATGGATCGCGACGCGAGAGGCGCCGGGATGCGTGCGCACGTCCGCCGTGCCCAGGCCGGAGAGGCCGGCGACGGGATTCGCCATGCAGTTCACGGCCAGCTTCGACCAGCGCTCGCCCCAGAGGTTCGTGGTGAGCGTGGTGGGCGCGACGTCGCTCATGATCCGCACGAGCTCGCGCGCGCGGTCGGTGTCGCTGCCGTCGTGCTCGCCGATCTTGAAGCCGACGCGGCCGGGATCCGTGCGCATGGCGTGACCGGGCTCGTACATGCCCGCGCCGATCAGGATGACGCAGCCGAGCGTGCGGTGCTTGCCCGCCACCCGCGCGACTCGCTCGTCGTTGATCCCGTTCTGGAAGTCGACCACGACACCGCCGTGGGGATCCAGATGCCGCACGCCGAGCGCGGTGGCCCACTCGGTGTCGTACGACTTCACCGCGATGAACACCGCGTCGAAGTGGTGACCGAGCTGCTGCGCTTCGTGCAGGTGGAGCGCCTTGACCTTGACGAGGTGATCGCCGCACGTGCCGCTGAGGTGCAGCCCGCGCCGGCGCATGGCCTCGACGTGATCGGCCCACTGGTCGATCAGCGTCACGTCGTGCCCCGCGTTGGTGAGCAAGCCTCCCACCACGCTGCCCACCGCGCCCGCGCCCACGATGCCGATGCGCGTGATCATGGTGCCGGCATCCTATCCCATGGCGCCGACCCGCGCCACGCGGCGACCGTCACGAGCGCGCAGCGCGTTCGCGTCGAGGCGGGCACCGACGTCACCGGATGCCCGCGCGCATGAAGCTCTGCACGAATTGACGCTGGAAGAGCAGGAAGGCCAGCAGCAGCGGCGCCGACGTCATCAGCGTCGCCGCGGTGATGATCGACCAGTCGACGCCCTGGTCGCCCGACGAGAACACCTGCAGGCCGACGGTGAGCGGTCGCGACGTCACGGAGTTCGTCACGATGAGCGGCCACAGGAAGTTGTTCCAGTGATAGCTGACGGAGACCAGTGCGTACGCGATGTAGACCGGGCGCGCGAGGGGCACGTACACCTTCCACAACGTCTCGAGCATCCCGGCGCCCTCCACGCGGGCCGCCTCGTCGAGCTCGCGCGGCACCGTCTTGAAGGTCTGCCGGAGCAGGAAGATCCCGAAGGCCGACGCCATGTAGGGCAACCCGATGCCGAGGACCGTGTCGAGGACGCCGAGCCGACTCATGGTCCGGTAGTTCTCCACGATCAGCACGTCGGGCATGATCATCAGCTGCACGAGCACGAGGAGGAAGGCCACGTCGCGTCCGGGAAAGCTGAATCGCGCGAAGGCGTACGCGGCCAGCGTGCAGAGGACGAGCTGGCCGGCGAGGATCAGGGTCACCAGGACCACCGTGTTCACGAAGTAGCGCGCGAACGGCGCGGCGTGCCAGGCGTCGACGAAGTTCTGCAGCGTCAGCGGCGCGCTGAGCACGAAGCGCACCGAGAATTCCCGCGGATGCACGGCTGTCCACACCGCGTACGCGAGGGGCACGATCCACAGCGCGCCCAGCAGCCACGCGGCGAGCGTCTCGACGTGTCGGGTGGCGTCGCGCGGCGGCGCGGCCGTCTGACTCACTGGTAGTGGATGCGTCGCTCCAGGAACACGAACTGGGCGACCGCGGCGGCGGCGAGGATCGCGAGCAGCGCCATGGTGAGCGCGGCCGCGTACGAGGTGTCCCAGAACTTGAAGCCGACGTCGTAGATGTAATAGAGGAGGAGCGAGCTCGCGTTGTCGGGCCCGCCCTTCGTCATCACCACGATGTGGTCCACGAGCCGGAACGCATTGATGACCGCGTTGACGAGCACGAACAGCGTGGTCGGCATCAGGAGCGGGAACGTGACGCGACGGAACACGTACCAGCGGCTCGCCCCTTCCAGTCCGGCCGCCTCGGCGAGCGCGGGCGGCATGGCCTGGAGCGCGGCCAGGTAGAAGATCATGAAGAAGCCGGCCTCCTTCCAGATCGCCACCACGATGAGGCACGGCAGCACGGTGGACTGCGTGCCGAGCCAGTTGTGGCTGCCCGCGCCGAAGCGCGAGAGGACGGTGTCGAGCAAGCCATAGCCCGGCGTGTAGAAGAACAGCCAGATGTTGGCCACCGCGATCATCGGCAGCACCGTGGGCGCGAAGTACGCGAGACGGACGAGCCCGCGTCCGGGCAGCCGCGCGTTGACGAGGAGCGCCATGGCCAGGGCGAGCGCGACCGACGTGGGGATCGTGCCGAGGGCGAAGAGGGCGTTGTTCCGCAGTGACTGCCAGAACACGGGGTCGGCCAGCATCGCGTGGTAGTTGTCGAGGCCGACCCACACGGCGGGACGCGCGCCCTTCGGTGTGGAGAGAAAGCTGTGATAGAGCGTCGCGACGGCCGGATAGTGCGTGAACGTCGCGAGGAGCACCGCGGCGGGCAGGACGAGCAGCCACGCCGGCACGACGCCGCGGAGGCGCGCGCTCACCGGCGATAGGAACGCAGGATCCGGTCCGCCTCGGCCTGCGCGTCCTTCATGGCCTGCGCGGGCGTCTTCGTCCCCGTGAGGGCGGCCTGCAGCCCGTCGTTGAGCGCCTTGGTCACCCGCTGGTTGTCGTGTGTCGACAGCTCGGCCACCGCGTACTGGAGCTGATCGCGGGCCACCGCGGCGGCGGGGAATCCAGCCACGTACTTCTTCATGGCCGGCGTCTCCCACGCATCCCCGCGCACGGCGACGTAGCCCGTCTCGATGCCCCAGTCCGCGGCGTGCTCGGGTGACGTCATCCACTTCACGAACTTCAGCACCGCGGCCTGCTGCGCGGGCGTCGTCTTCTTGAACAGGTAGAAGTTGCCGCCGCCCGTGGGCGAGCCGCGCTTCTTGCCCGCGGGCAGCATGGCCACGCCGAAATCGAACTTGGCGTTGGTGCGGACGTTGGTGAGATTCCCCGTCGTGGTCCACATCATCGCGGTCTTCTTCTCGAAGAAGTCCTTCGGCGTGGTGCCCCACTCGATCACGCCGGGCGCCATCACCTTGTGCTTGCTCCCGAGGTCGACCCAGTACTGCAGCGCCTCCACGACGGCCGGCTTGTCGAAGAAGGTCTGCGTCCCCGCGTCGTTCATGAGCAGCACGTCGTTCTGCGTCGTGAAGCCCTGGAAGAGCCAGTAGGGAAATCCCGACGAGGGGACCTGCACGCCCCACTGACTCACGTGGCCGCTCGCGTCGCGCTTCGTGAGCTTCTTCGCGACGTCGACCTGCTCGGCCCACGTGGCGGGCGGACGGCTGGGATCGAGACCGGCCTCCTTGAAGGCCTCCTTGTTCCAGTACAGGACGATGGTCGACCGCTGGAACGGAATGCCCCACGTTTTGCCGCCGGTGCGGCTGTTCAGCATGAAGGCGGGGAAGAAGCTACCGAGCCACGCCTTGTCGTCGGCCGTCTTGATGAGGTCGTCCCACGGCACGATGGCGTCCTCGTCGATCAGCGTGTACATGTCGGTCGACAGGATGATCGCGGTCTGCGGAGGCTCGCCGCTCTTCGCCGCGGTGAGCGCCTTCACGATCGTCTCCTGGTACGTCCCCGTGTAGATCGGCTTCACCCTCACCTCGGGGTTCGCCTTCATGAAGTCGGCGGCGAGGCCGTCGATGATCTTCGTCACGGGGCCGCCGACGGCGACCGGGTAGTAGAACGCGATGTCCGTCGTCTGCGCCCATGCCCCACCCGCCGCGAGCGTGAGCACGGCAAGCGCAAGCAACACCGTCAGGCATGACTTCATGTCGTCCCTCCCCTTTGCGCCGGCTCATGAGACAGGCGAATGCGCTTCACCGGACCCCCCGCCGCGTCACCGTCGTCGCACCACGGCTCGCGTGCCGCTGTGGGCGCCTCGCGCGCGCGCGCGTCTCGGACCACACCTCGCATCTGGATCTCGCGAGTCGCGTGCGAGTTCGCCGCATCCCGCTAGCTAGCTGTGAAGTCTCACGAGGTTGTCCGCAGGGGATTTGTCCATCCGGGGTCTTTCAAGAGAATCTGGAGCTGCCAAGCAACCAGACCACTCAAGGAGGACACCCGGATGAACATCCATAAGAATGCCCGGCTGACGCCTCA
>JBKPPN010000228.1:0-12261 GCA_046733575.1 Candidatus Methylomirabilota bacterium
GATTCCGGACCAGCAGATCGCGACCGCCTTCTACGTGCTGGGCATGGGGTTCACCCGCGACCCGTACCTGATGGTCGGACTCGACAACATGTGGATCAACCTCGGTCAGTCGCAGTTTCACCTCCCCACCAACAAGCCTCAGGTCCTGCGCGGTGTGACCGGCGTCGTGGTGCCCGACCTGGAGGCGCTCGTCGAGCGTCTCACCGCGGTGAAGGGCCTGCTCGCGGGCACGATGTTCGACTTCGTGGTGGACGCCGGCCACGTCACCGTGACGTGTCCGTGGGGCAACAAGCTCCGCGCGCATGCACCGGCGCCGGAGCACGCGCAGATGACCCTCGGCATGCCCTACGTCGAGTTCCCCGTCGATCCCGGCACGGCGGATGGGATCGCGCGCTTCTACCGCGAGATCATGGGCGCGTTCGCCACGGTGCGGGACGGCGTGGCGCGGGTCAGCGTCGGCGCGCAGCAGTCGCTGGTCTTCCGCGAATCAGCGGAGACGAAGCCCGCGTACGACGGCCATCACATCGCGGTCTACATCTCGGATTTCTCCGGCCCGCACGCCAAGCTGCAGGAGCGCGGCCTCGTCAGCGAGGAGAGCAACGAGTACCAGTACCGCTTCGTGACGATCACCGATCCCGCCACGAACCGGCCGCTCTTCGACATCGAGCACGAGGTGCGCTGCGTGACGCATCCGATGTACCTGCGCCCGCTCGTCAACCGCAACCCCGCCCAGCGCCAGCCGACGTACCAGCGCGGGCAGGACGCGTTCGTGAACGGCGCGCGGTACGAGGCTCGCTAGACATCGGGAGCTCGACGCCGACCGACTGACATGGGGCCTCGCCGGCCCCGATCCCCTGTGGCTCGGAGGCGGCGCGCGGAAGCCGCGCCGCCCCTCGAGTCGTCCGGCGATGGCGCGGCCGGGCCGGCGCGGCCGCGCTGTCCGTGGGCGCGCGATGAACTCGACGCGCGCTACCACGACCAGGAGTGGGGGGTGCCGCTGCACGACGACCGCGCGCTGTTCGAGCTCCTCACACTGGAAGGGGCGCAGGCCGGGCTGAGCTGGTCGACGATCCTCAGGAAACGGGCGGGCTATCGCGCGGCCTTCGCCGGCTTCGATCCTGCGCGCGTCGCGCGCTTCACCGGCGCCACCGTCGACCGCCTGCTGCGCGACGACGGCATCGTGCGACACCGGGGCAAGATCGAGGCGACCGTCAGCAACGCGCGCGCGTTCCTCGCCGTGCAGGCCGAGCACGGCAGCTTCGACGCCTACCTCTGGCGCTTCGTGAACGGACGGCCCGTGCAGAACGCGTGGTCGATGGCCAGGCAGGTGCCCGCCGCGTCCGAGCTGTCGACGCGGCTCAGCCGCGACCTGGTGTCGCGCGGCTTCCGCTTCGTGGGGCCGACGATCTGCTACGCGTTCATGCAGGCGAGCGGCATGGTCAACGACCACCTCACGGGCTGCTTCCGCCACCGCGAGGTACGTCGTCTCGGCAACGCGCAGGACTGATCGCGACTCAGAGCTTCTGGATCACGCGCGCCCAGTCGTCCAGGGCCGCCTCCTCGCCCGGGATCAGGCAGATGGCGACCTGACGACATCCCGCCTCACGCAGCGCGTGGAAGCGCTCGCGCAGCTCGCCCGCACTGGCCGTGAAGCTGAGATCGCGGAGCAGGTCAGCGTCGAGGAAGCGCTGCTCCTCGGGACGGACGCGCATGAAGTGCCCCTTGTGCAGGGTGAGGTAACGCGCGTCGGCCGGCTCGTACTGCTGGTACATCTGCCGGTACTCCTCGACCGCGCGCTGCAGGCGCGTCGGCACGCGCATCGGGAGCGAGCCGTCCGCGAGAGCATGAAAGAAGGTCATGGCGAACGGTCCCGCCTGCGCGCGGGCGCGTGGACTGTCCGCCGGCTCACCGTCGCGCAGCACGCAGCCCACGGTGAACGACGTCGTGTAGAGCGTCTGCGGGTCGCGGCCGGCGGTGACGCACGCCTCGCGGATGGCAGCCAGGTCCCGGAGCCCGCTCGCCAGGCGCCCGACGAAATGCATGAAGCCATCCGCGATCTCCACCGCGAGGGCGCGCGACCGCGGACCGAAGGCGGAGAGATGAACCGGGATCGGATGCGAGAGATCGATCAAGCCCATCGAGGGATCGAGGAAGCGGATCTTCCGGCGCTCGCCCTCGAAGTCCCAGGTCACCGTCTCGCCGCGTAGCAGCCCCCGCACGACGCGGACGTGCGCGCGCAGATCGTCGAGCCGCATCGCCCCGAGGCCCATGGTATTGCGCCCGGTGAAGCCGGTGCCGACGCCGAAGTCGAGACGGCCCGGCGCCAGCTTGGCGAGCGACGCGAACGAATTCGCGACCACCGGGGCGATGCGATTGGACGGAATGAGCACGCCGGTTCCGAGACGGATGCGCGACGTCTTCGCCGCGGCCAGCGCCATCGCCACGAACGGATCCGCGCACAGCATCTGCGTGTCGTAGAACCAGGCGTGGGAGAAGCCGAGCGCTTCCGCCCGCTGCACGGTGGGCCACGCGTCCACACCAGTCGGAACACCGATGCCGAAATCCATGACCTCTCCGATGACGCGCAACCTCGCGACGCGCCGCGCGTCGAGCGTCGTTCTGCGCGTGTGAAGGCTCGATCATAACAGGCGCGTTTGAGAAATCTCTTGCCCACCGCCGGCCGGCAGACCGCTTGCACACCATGGGGACATGGGACGCGGGGATTACTACTCCGGGGATTCACTCGGCGGCGTCTACGTGCTGGTGATCGACAACGACGCCGTCGCCCGCGCGACGGTGACCTCCGTGTTGCAGTACTGCGGTGCGCTCGTCAGCGCGGTGGACAGCGAGGGCGACGCGCTCGCGTGCATGGCCCACGTGAAGCCGGACGTGCTGGTGGTCTCGCTCAGCGGCGCACACGGCGAGGGCCACGGGCTCGTGCAGCGCGTGCGTGCGCTCAAGCCCGAGGACGGCGGCGTCGTGCCGATCGTCGTCGTCGGCGAGCATCCGCCCGACCAGCCGGGACGCGGTTTCGACGCTCACATGCCGCGCCCGTTCGATCCCTGGGCCCTCTGCCGCCTCGTCTCCCAGCTCGTCGTCCACGGCGACCCCTGAGGACGAGTCGGCGCGGAGACCGTTACCCGTTCAGATCGTTGAAGAGCACCTCGAACGAGTCGACGCTGACGCGGTACGCGACGTCGGCGCGCGGGACGGCGACCTCGAAGTAACGACGTCCACCGCGCTCGATCTCGCCGTTCACCCAGCCCATCGCCACCGGCGCGGCCGTCGGCGCGGCCGGCGCGGCGGCGTCGACACGCAGGCGGATCTTGCCCACTTCGTACGGCGAGCGATTGTGGACGTATCCGCGCACGACCGCGCGGCCGCTCGCGGTCACGCCGCCTTCCGCGTCGATGCGAAAGTACTGCTCGGTCACGGGCGCGCTGCCAAAGTTCTGCGCCAGGCCGACGCGCGCGGCGGGACCGAGCACGCACGCCATCGTCACGAGGATTGCCCAGAAATGCCGTGATCTCGGGGTCACCTTGCTAGACTCCTTTGTCAGAGGTCGCGGACCATGCGCATGGCGATCGGCTGTGATCACGTCGGATTCCCGCACAAGGCCACCGTGATGACGGGGCTCGGAGCCGACGGCCACGCGGTCCTCGATCTCGGCACGCACGGCACCGATCCCGTCGAGTATCCGGCGCTCGCGCGCGCCGTCGCCACCGCCATCGGCAACGGCTTCGTGGACGCCGGGATCCTGCTGTGCGCGAGCGGCATGGGCGGCGCCATGGCGGCGAACAAGCTCAAGGCCATCCGTGCCGGCGACGGTGTGGACGTCGTCGCCGCGCGCCGCGCGCGCGAGGAGCTCGACGTCAATCTCCTCTGTCTCGACGCCGCCGAGCTGGATGCCGACACCATGGCCGCGATCGCGCGCGAATGGGCCGGCGCCGCGTTCGTCCGGACGGACGCCGCGATGCGCGCGCTGAGCCGCATCGCGGAGATCGAGAGCGGCAAGACGTCCGAGCGAAGCACGGACGTCGCTTCGAAGCCGTCACGCCCCGCCGTACCGCCGAAGCGCGCGGCGACCGCGCCGGCGATGGCGACGCGCACGGCCGCCCCCGTCCCGCACGCTCGCGACCGCCGCCTCGAGCCCGAACCGCGACGAGTGTCAGCCGCAGTGGCAGCGACCGACGCGGTGGCCGTCGAAGCGTTCCTGGCCGGCGTGAAGGACGACAACGTGAAGGCGATGACCGCGCGGATCTTCGAGTTCATGCGCGGTCGGTTTCCGCGCGCCTCGGGCACGCCGCATCCCGACGGCTTCAGCTTCCACGTCGGCAACGAGCACGCGGCGAGCGTCACGGTGGGGAAGGGCTTCGTGCAGCTGGAGGCGGGGCCGGATCGCATCCCGACCAGCCGCATCCGCGACGTCGAGGGGCTCGAGGTCGCGCTCGCCCTGCCGAGCATCGTCCGCGCGATGGCCGCGATCAAGCCGTAGAGCCGACGTCGCCGAGCGCGTCGCGATACAGCGTCTCGGTGTAGCCGCGCACCAGCGTGTCACCGAGGATCAGGACCGGTACCCGCAAGAACCCGTCGTCGTGCACCAGGTGGCGTCGTGTGTCCGCGTCGCTGAACGCCTCGCGCGTGCGGTCCACACGGACGACCTCGGCGCCCGCCTTGATCACCAGCCGCCGCGCCGTCCGCGCCAGCTCCAGCGTCGCGGCGGCGTCGACGGGTGCCACGGCCACGCGGTGCTCGCGATACCCGACACCGCGTCGCGAGAGAAACTCTCTCGCGCTGTCGCACGACGGTCAGCCGTCGCTCACGAAGAGGATCACCTCGCGCTTCACGGTCTTTCCTATACCATAGCCGCGTGACGCGCCGGGCGTTCGGGGCCCAGTACGACGTCGTGTTCGGGCGGCCGTGGCCGGTGTGGGGCGCGGCCGTCCTCGTGGCCACCGTCAACGTCTTCCTCTTTGCCTTCGACCGCCCGTGGACCGCCTCCGACGGTCTTCGCAACTGGGGTGACTGGCTGCTGCGCGGCGTCGGCGTCTCCACGCGCTCGGATCTCGTCGCGCCATGGCTCTACTCCGGTTCGCTCCTGAACCTGGGCGTTCTCGTCGGCGGGTTGACGGCGGCGCTGCTCAGCCGCGAGTTCGCCGTGCGGGTGCCGCCCGCGGGCGAGCTTGCGAAGGGCGCGCTCGGGGGCGTGCTGATGGGCGTCGGCGCGGTGCTCGCGTTCGGCTGCAACATCGGCGGCTTCTTCAGCGCGCTGAGCGCGCTCTCGCTGTCCGGGCTCGGCATGATGGTGGGGCTGGGCGTGGGCGCGGTGTTCGGGCTGCGCTACCTCATGTGGGAGATGGCGCACCGCCCGGCGTGGTCGAGTGGACGCGCGCGCGTGTTCGCGGGGCCGCGCGCGGACGGGCCGAGCGCGCAGCCCCTGATCGGTGTCGTCATCGCGCTCCTCGTGCTCGCCATGCCCTTCGTGTACGTGCGCTTCGGCTACGTGCCGCAGGGTATCTTCCTGCTCTTCGGCGCCGCGTTCGGCGTGATCTTCCAGCGCTCGCGCTTCTGCCTCGTGCGCGCGTTTCGCGAACCCTTCATGACCGGGGACGGCGAGCACACGCGGGCCGCCGCCCTCGCGCTGGTCGTCAGCATGCTGGGCTTCGCGATCCTGAAGTTCACCGATCTCAAGGACAAGGCGGAGTGGGTGTTCCCCGCCGCGGGCGTCGGGTCGCTCGCAGGCGGACTGCTGTTCGGCATCGGCATGACGATCGGCGGCGGGTGCGGCGCCGGCTCGATCTGGCGGGCGGGCGAGGGCCAGGTGAAGCTCTGGGCCGCCGTCGTCTGCTTCGCGCTCGGCGCGTCACTGGCGAGGTCTGGCCTCGGTCAGGCGGGAACGCTGCAGCACCTCGGGAAGGCGGTATTCTTGCCCGCCAGCCTGGGCTGGGGCGGCGCGATTGCGCTGGTGGTCGTCGTCATGGCGGCGTGGGCGGCCTTCGCGACGTGGAACGAGTCGTCCGGACGCTTCAGCGCGCTCGACTGAGCGCAGGGAAGGGAGGATGACGATGCGGCTGACGCGAAGACGTTTTCTCGGGATGACGGGGGTGGCGGCCGGCGCCGGCCTCCTCGGCGGATGCGCCGCGAGCACGCGCGGTGACTTCATGCCGAAGGCCGGTCGACGCGTGGTCGTCGTCGGCGGCGGCTGGGGCGGCGCCAGCGCGGCGAAGTACGTGCGTCTCGCCAATCCCGACATCCAGGTCGTGATGCTCGAGCCGAACCGCTCGTTCGTCTCGTGTCCCTTCAGCAACCTGGTGCTGAGCGGCGTGCGCACGATCGACTCCATCACCTTCGGCTACGACGGTCTCCGCAAGCGCGGCGTGCGCATCCTCCACGAATCGGCGCAGGCCATCGAGCCCGACACGCGTCGGGTCCGCGTCGGCCAGGGCTACGTCGAGTACGACCGGCTCATCGTGTCGCCCGGCGTCGACTTCCAGGTCGAACAGGTGGACGGCCTCGCCCAGGCTGGCGACCGCGTGCTGCACGCGTGGAAGGCGGGCGAGCAGACGGTCGCGCTCGCGCGTCAGCTCGAGGCCATGCCCGACGGCGGCGTGTTCGTCCTCACCGTGCCGCCCATCGCGTACCGCTGTCCGCCCGGCCCGTACGAGCGCGCCTGTCAGGTCGCGTGGTACCTGAAGACGAAGAAGCCGAAGTCGAAGCTCATCGTGCTCGACGCCAACCCGAACGTCGTGTCGAAGACGGCGCTCTTCCGCAAGGCGTGGGAGGCATATCCCAACCTCGAGTACCGCGGGTCGAACAAGGTCACCAAGGTCGATCCGGGCGCGCGCACGGTCACGACGGAGTTCGGGGACACCGTGAAGTACGACGTCGTCAACCTCATTCCGCCGCAGCGCGCGGGCGCCATCGCGGTGCAGGCGGATCTCGTCGGCGGCGACAAGCGCTGGTGCGAGGTCGACCACGTCACCTACGAGTCCGTGAAGGCCAAGAACGTCCACGTCGTGGGCGACGCCACGATCGGGCTGCCGGTACCGAAGTCAGGCAACGTGGCGAGCAACATGGGCAAGATCAGCGCGCTCGCCGCGGCGAGCCTGCTCGGCGGTAAGCCCGCGCCCACGCTCGCGCCCGGCAACACCTGCTACAGCTGGGTCAACGATCGCGAGGCGATCGCCGTGGTCAACAGCTACCGGATCGAGGCCGGCAAGGTCGTACAGATCGAGCAGAAGCTCACCCCCGGTCAGAGCGAGCTCTACGGTGAGCACGCGCTCGGCTGGGCCACCAGCATCTGGAACGACATCCTCGGCTAAGGGAGGACACCCATGCGTCGTCCGTTCGTAGGGATGGTGGTGGTCCTGCTGGGTCTGACGCCGGGCGTGGTGCTCGCCGGCGCGTTCGATGCTCCCGGCGCGGCGAAGGCGATCACGTGCAGCGCGTGTCACGGCGTTCAGGGAGCGAGCCCGTCGACCGCGATGCCGAATCTCGCCGCGATGTGGCCTGTCTACTTCAAGAAGGCGATCGCCGACTTCGCGGAGGGCAAGCGGCCGTCCGCCGAGATGGAGCCGTACGCGAAGATGGTGATGCAGATGGGCGTCGACGACGTCGCGACGTACTTCGCGGCGCAGCCCCGCACGCCGAGCGCGGTGACGCTCGATCCCGCCGCCGTCATGCGCGGAGCGGCCGCGGCCAGACCGTGCCTGGAATGCCATCACGGTGGCGGGACGACGATCGGCCCGCTCATCATCCCGGATCTGCGCGGACAGCCGCCGGGCTACCTGCTGAACCAGATGGTGCTGTTCAAGCAGAACAAGCGCAGTCCCGGGGACGAGAACCTCACCAAGGTGAAGGCCATGATGAACGGCATTCCGGACGCCACGCTGCAGGACCTGGCGCAGTACTTCAGCAGCCTGCGGTGACGCCGGCGTGGCCACCGCCGTCCCCCCCCCCGATCGGTGTAGAGTGAGCGCCATGAACACGACGGACCCCGCCATCAGCCGTCGCACGCTCCTCGCCGGCACCGCCGCGACCGTGACGCTCGCCCTCGCCGCCCCGGGCGGTGCCGGGGCGCAGGCCGCCGCCTCGTCGCCCCCCCTCGGCGCGCAGGAGAGCGTGCAGGACGGGATGAAGCGGCTGTTCGGTACGCGGCCCATCAAGGACGGCGCGGGCGTGATCAAGCTGGAAATCCCGCTCATCGCCGAGAACGGCGCCGTCGTCCCGATCACCGTCGACGTGACGTCCCCCATGACGCCCGCGAACCACGTGAAGCACGTCTACGTGGTGGCCGACAAGAACCGGATCCCGATCATCACGCGCGTGTCGCTGGCGCCCGAGTCGGGACAGGCGTCGGTGGCGACGAGCGTGCGACTCGGCGAGACGGGGGACGTGCGGGCGATCGTCGAGCAGAGCGACGGCACGCTGCTCCAGGTCAAGCGCGAGGTGAAGGTCACCGTCGGCGGGTGCGGAGGATAGCCATGTCCGACACCGGAAAGGTCCGCATCCGCGTCCCCTCGACCATCAAGCCCGGCGACATCGTGCGCGTGCGGGCGCTCGTCATCCATCCCATGGAACGCATCGAGCGCGACGCCCAGGGCAAAATCATCCAGAAGAAGTACAGCTACATCGATCGCGTGGAGGCGCAGTACGGCGGCAAGACGATCGTGGCGTTCGACACCACGCAGAGCGTGAGCGAGAACCCGTTCTTCGCGTTCACGTTCAAGGCCACCGATCCTGGGCCGCTCCGCATCACCTTCCACGACACCACGGGCGCCACCTACGAGGGCACGACCGACATCAAGTTCTCGTGAGCGCCCATCGCGGGCACGGTCTCGTCCTGGTCGGCGTCGTGCTGCTCGTCGTCGCCATGCTCGCGCTCGCCCTCGTCACGCCGGTCTCGTCGCCCGCGGCCGACCGCTGGGTGTCGCGCGCGATTCCCGAGGCGCGGGGCGACGTCGAGGTGCGCGCGGACGGCACGCGCCGCGCCGTCCGCTACAAGGGCTGGTCGACGACCGACTACTCGCGCTTCCGCACCTATGCCTACGACGACCGCCCCGCGCTGCCCGCCGTGCAGCACGGCGCGCCGCCAGCCGGCGTCACGGGCGATCCCGCGCGCGGACGTGCGCTGTTCCTGTCGCGGTCCCTCGGGCCGTGCACGGGCTGTCATCTCGTGCCGGGCGACGACGTGTGGCCGGCGGGCAACGTCGGTCCCGACCTCTCGCAGGTCGGAGACCGCGGCCTGTCCAGCGCACACCTCTACGCCGTGATCTTCGACCCGCGCCATCTCTTGCCCCGCAGCATCATGCCGCCCTGGGGCGCGTCGGGTGCGATGACCCCGGCGCAGATCGCGGACGTCGTCGCGTACCTGCAGACCCTGCGCGGCCCGGGTCCGCCCGAGAAGGACGGCGAGCGGGACCCGGCCACGCGGACGCGACCGCAGGGCTTCGGCGACAACCTCGATCCCACCAACAATCCCGCCGTGCTGCTCGCCGAGGAGGCGGAGGACCGATTCAAGGCGAGGGGACCGTCGGGCAAGGCGTGCGTCGACTGCCATCGCGATCGGGCCTCGCTGCGCGGCGTCGCCGCGCGGTACCCCGCCTTCGTGCCGCGCCACGGCCGCGTGATGTCCATCGAAGACCTGCTCAGCGTCCACGGCCCGGCCACGACGGGCGACGCGTATCGTCCGGAGAGCGACGAGAACCTCCAGATGACGGTCTTGATCAAGATGGCGTCGAATGGCATGCCCGTGGCCGTGGACACGCAGAGCAAGGAGGCGCGCGAGGCGATCGAGCGCGGGCGCGCCTCGTTCCACCGTCGCGTCGGCGAGCGCAACCATGCGTGCGCGGACTGCCACACCGCGGACCTGGCGGCGGGGAAGTTTCTCGGCGGACGCGTGCTGGCCGACGTCACGACGGGCCTGACGCGCCACTTCCCGACGTGGCGGACGAGCCAGTCGGAGGTCTGGGACATGCGCAAGCGGTTCCAGTGGTGCATGACACCGCTGGGCGCCAACATGCTGCCCGCGGACGCCGTGGAGTACGCCGAGCTGGAGCTCTACCTCACGTCGTTCGACAACGGCAAGCCCCTCAGCGTCCCCGGCATCCGTCACTGACGGGATGCTGACCCGCCGCGACCTCGTCAAGGTCGCCGCCGTCGCCGCCGCGGCGGGGGTGACGCCGCGCGAACTCCAGGCGGGTGAGGCGGGGACGCGGCTCTTCGACGTCCCGTCGTTCGGCAACGTCACGCTGCTCCACATCACCGATCCGCACGGCGCGGCGCGGCCGGTGCTGTACCGCGAGCCGGACCACCTCGTCGGGGTCGGCGCCGAGCGCGGCCGGCCCCCGTATCTCGCCGGCGAGGCGCTCCTGCGCTTTCACGGCATCCCGCGCCGCTCCGTCCGCGCCTATGCCTACTCTTCCGTCGACTTCGCGACCCTCGCCGCGCGCTACGGGCGCATGGGCGGCTACGCGCATCTCGCCACGCTGGTGAAGCGCTATCGCGCCGAGCGCGCCGGCCGCACGCTCCTGCTCGACGGCGGCGACACGATCCAGGGGTCAGCGCTCGCGCTGTGGACACGCGGGGAGGACATGGTCCGGCTGTCCAACCAGCTCGGCGTCGAGGTGTTCACGCCACACTGGGAGTTCACGCACGGGCTGGACCGCGTCCGCGAGCTCTTCGGAGACCGCGAGACCCACGGACTCTTCACGGGCGACTTCGTGGCCCACAACGTGACCGAGGCGGCGTGGGACGAGGCGATCTTCAAGCCCTACACGGTGCGCGAACTCGGCGACGTCCGCGTCGGCGTCATCGGTCAGGCCTTCCCGTACACCGGCGTGTCGCACCCGCGGCGGTTCGTGCCCGGCCTGACGTTCGGCATCGGCGAGTCGCGCGTGCAGGCGCTCGTCGACGAGCTGCGCAGCCGGCACCGGGTGTCGCTCGTGGTCCTGCTGAGCCACAACGGCCTCCCGGTGGATCTGAAGCTCGCCGGACGTGTGCGCGGCCTCGACGTGATCCTGGGCGGCCACACCCACGACGCGCTCGTCGCACCACTGCTGGTGGGCCGCACGGTCGTGGTCAACTCGGGCTCGCACGGCAAGTTCCTGAGCCGCCTCGACGTCGACGTCGGACCGTCCGGTGTGCGCGGCCATCGCTATCGGCTCGTGCCCGTCCTCTCGAGCGCGCTTCCGCCCGATCCCGACATGGCGCGGCTCATCGCGGAGCTTCGCGCCCCGCATGCGGCGACGCTGGAAGAGCGCCTCGCCGTGTCCGACTCGCTGCTCTACCGCCGCGGCAACTTCAACGGGACGTTCGACGAGGTGATCCTCGACGCGCTGCTCACGCAGGCCGACGCCGAGGTGGCGTTCTCGCCGGGTTTTCGCTGGGGCGTGACGGTGCTGCCCGGCGCCGCCGTCACGCTGGAGGACGTCTACACGCACACCGCGATCACGTACCCGAACACGTGGAGGCGAGAGATGTCCGGCGAGGAGATCGTCGGCCTGATGGAGGACGTCGCCGACAACCTGTTCCATCCCGACCCGTACTACCGGCAGGGCGGCGACATGGTCCGCGTCGGCGGCCTCAGCTACGCGATCGCTCCCGACGCCTCGATGGGCCGCCGGATCCGGGACGTGCGGGTGGGCGGTCGGGCGCTCGAGCCGTCGCGGCGCTACCGGGCCGCCGGGTGGGCGTCGCTGGGCGACGCGGGCGGGCCGCCCGCGTACGAGGTGGTGGCCGGCTACCTCCGGGACCTCAAGCGGGTGCGCATCGACCCGCGGCCGCGCGTGCGCGTGGTGTAAGTTTGGGGTCCGCGCGAGCCGGATGCTAGGCTCGTTCGTGAAGTCGCAAGGAGGGCCTCACCGACATGAGCGACGACATGGCGAGCGTGGACGCGAAGGATCAGGTGACCCGGTGGATCCAGCAGGGACAGCAGGTCCTCGCGCTCCTGCCGGGCCTGCTCGAGCAGACCGAGCGGGGCCGCGCACGCGCGGCCGAGGTCGAGACCGAGGTCGAGCGGCTGCGTCACGAGGTGGCCGAGCTCCGGCGCGAGAACCAGCAGCTCCGCACCGAGCGTGACGAGATCGCCGAGGCCTTCGCGAGCGTGAACGAGATCGCCACGCGGGTGCGGGTGACGCCGCGTCGCAGCCCCTTCGAGCGCGACCCGCGCGTCACCGCCCAGGCCGCCGCCGTCCCGCCCGCCGCCGCCGCGCCGACGAACTGACCTCGCGGCGCGGCGCCCACCGCGGCGCCTTCTACAAC
>JBKPPN010000229.1:0-7217 GCA_046733575.1 Candidatus Methylomirabilota bacterium
CCACCGTGATGCGCGGGTCGTGCACCATCGCCGCCGTCGACTCGTCGAAGGCGACCAGGGACAGGTCGTCGGGGACGCGACGGCCGGCTTCCCGGAGCGCCAGGAGCGCGCCGTGCAGGATCTGGTTGCTGGAACAGAAGAGCGCCGTGGGCGGCTCGGCCGCCTTGACGAGCGTCAGAGCGCCCGCGTAGCCGTGCTGCTCGCTGAACGGCCCGACGACGATCCGATCGCGGGGCACCGGCGCGCCCGCCCGCGCACACGCGTCCACGAATCCGCGGAGCCGGTCGCGTCCGGGCGCCACGGTCTGCGCGCCGGCGACGACGCCGATCCGCTGGTGACCGAGGCCGAGCAGGTACTGGGCGGCGGCGTGCGCGCCGCGAAGGTTGTCGCTCAGCACGGCGTCGACGCCGGCGTCCGGTCGTCGCGACTGGCTCTCCACGAGCACCACGGGGATGCCGGCGTGCTGCAGCATCCCGACGTCGCTGTGCGTCTCGTCCGCGACGAGCAGCGCGACGCCGTCGAAGCGGCGCTCCATCATGGCGCGGAAGATCCTGCGCTCGACCTCCACGTCCCACGCCGAGCTGCACATGAACACGGTGTACCCGTGGCCGGCCGCCGCCGCGGCCACCGCCGAGCACAGCAGGCTGAAGTTCGGGTTCCCGATGTCGCGGACGACCAGACCGAGGGAGAACGTCCGTCGCATGCGCAGGCTCTTGGCCACGCCGTCGGGGTGATAGCCCAGGGCCTCGGCCGAGCGCAGCACGCGCGCGCGCGTGGCGGCGGTGACGCGGGGATGGTCGTTCAGCGCGCGAGAGATCGTGGCGGGCGAGCAGCGCGCGTGCGCCGCGACGTCCTTGATCGTCGCGGGTCGGCGGCGCTCCATGCGCCGCGGCGTCATGACGCCTTCGCCCGGCGCTGGGCGCGCTCGATGGCCGCGCGCACGCGGTGCGGCGTGAGGGGCAGCTCGGTGAGCCGGACGCCGAGCGCGCGCAGCGCGTCGGCCACGGCGTTCGCCACCGCGGCGCCGGAGCCCGAGATGCCGCCCTCGCCCACGCCCTTGGCGCCGAGCGGATTGGACGGCGTGTGGCTCTCGAAGATCAGCGCGTCGACGCCGCCGACGTCGCCCGCGACGGGGAGCGAGTAATCCATCAGCGTGCCGGTGAGGAGCTGGCCGTCGTCGTCGTGAACGAGCTCCTCGCGCAGCGCGCCGCTGATGCCCTGCACGGCGCCGCCCACGAGCTGCGCCTCGACGATCGTGGGATTGATGGCGCGGCCGGCGTCGACGGCGACCAGGTAGCGCTCGACGCGCACCGCTCCGGTCTGCGGGTCCACCGCGACGGCCGCAACGTGGACGGCGAAGCCCGACGTCTCCTCGCTGACGTGGAAGTAGAAGGTCTCGCCGAGGCCGTGTCCCTCGTCGACGGGCGCCGCGCCGCCGGGGCCGCGATGCGCGGGGCTGGCCATCTTTGCCAGCGCGCCCAGGCTCACCGCGCGGTCGGGAAATCCCGACACGTGGGCGCGACCGTCCGCGAGCACGATATCGGCGGGCGCGGCCTCGAGGTGACGCCCGGCCAGGACGCGCACGCGCTCACGCACGCGCTCCGAGGCGCGCAGCACCGCGCTGCCCGCCGTGACCGCCGCTCGACTCGCGAACGTGCCCACGCCGAACTTCATGAGCTCGGTGTCGCCGTGGATGACGTCGATCGAGTCGACCGGGACGGCGAGCACCTCGCTGCACACCTGGGCGAGCGTCGTCTCCTGACCCTGGCCCTGCGACGTCGCGCCCGTGAAGATGCGCACGCCCCCGTCGCTCTCGACCTCGACGCGCGCCGACTCGAACGGTCCGAAGCCGGACGGCTCCGCGATGGCCGCGATCCCGACGCCACGCAGCCAGCCGTCGTCGCGCGTCGACGCGCGCCACGCCCGCGCGACGTCCAGGGCGCGCTCGAACATCGCGGGGAAGTCGCCACTGTCGTACAGGGTCTTGATGGGCCCCACGCTCGTGCCGACGTGATACGGAATGCACTCGGCCGGGACGAGATTGCGCCGGCGGATTTCGGCCGCGTCGAGCCCGAGCTCGGTCGCCAGCATGTCGAGGGCTGCCTCGCGCGCGAAGTTCGGCTCGAAGAGCCCGGGACCGCGCATCGTCGCCATCGGGGTGCGGTTCGTCGCCACGCAGGTCACCGCGCAGCGGTAGTGCGGGACGCGGTACGGCCCGGGGAGGTGAGCCGCCGTGAGGGCGGGCACGATCGTGCCGTGCGTGCGCACGTAGGCGCCCATGTCGTGGACGAGCGTGGCGTCGATCCCGAGCAACGTCCCGTCGCGCCGGCCGGCCACCGCGATCTCGATGGACTCCCCGCGGGAGTGATTGATGCTGAGGAAGTGCTCGCGCCGCGTCTCGATCCACTTCACGGGCCGACCCGTCACGATCGCCGCGAACGGGATGAGGAAGTCCTCGGGATAGAACTCGCCACGCGCGCCGAAGCCGCCGCCCACGTCACCCTCGATGAGGTGGATCTGCCCCTCGCCGAGGCCCAGCATCGCGCTCAGCACCGTGCGGTTGAAGTACGGAACCTTCGTGACGCCCCACACCGTGAGGTGGCGGCGACCCCGGTCGAACTCCGCCACGAGCCCGCGCGGCTCCATGGGCGCCGCGGTCTGACGATGGATGGTGAAGCGCTCGCGCACCACGACGTCGGCCTCGCGGAGCGCGGTCGCGACATCGCCCAGCGCGACGTCCCAGCGCGTGACGACGTCACCCTCGGGGCGCGTACGCGCGGCGGCGCCATCGAGCGCCGCGTCCGGACGCGCGACGACGGGCAGGGGACTGTAGTCCACGCGGACGGCCTCCGCGACGTCCTCCGCGGCGTACCGAGTCGTTGCGAGCACGACCGCGACCGGCTCTCCCACGTAGCGGACGACGTCGCGGGCGATCGGCGGCTGCAGATACGGCGTGAAGCCGTCCTGCGCCCCCATCCGGATGGGGATGGGCGGCACCGTGCCCACGTCCGCCGCGGTGAGGCAGCGCACGAAGCCGGCTATGCCAGCCGCGTCCGCGACGTCGATGGCGCGCACCGCCGCGTGTGCGTGCGGGCTGCGCACGATCACCGCGTGCACCATCGTCGCGCGGACGACGTCGTCGACGTAGCAGCCGACGCCGGTGAGCAGGCGCGGGTCCTCGCGTCGCTTGATGCGGGCGCCGATCATGACGCGGCCGGGACCGAGCGCACGGTTGCGGACGCTCTCGGACGCCAGGTGTCGCTCGCGGCGCCGCGAGCTGAAAACGATTTCACGACGGCGCACTAGACCACGCGCGCGTCCGACGTGTCAAGGACGCGGAGCGCTTGCTTTTTGGGGGACGGCCCATCAGCATGGCGTCGTGACGCTCGACCTGCGGCGCGACTGGGCCGACATCCTTCGACGCCGCGTCGCCTTCGCGGACACCCTGCGCCTGTACCGCAACGTCATCGAGGCGTGGGGCGACTGGCACCCGCGCGCCACGCTCACGCTCGACTGGGACGCGACGCGCTGCCGCGCACTCTGGAGCCGCGACACGGCGCTGCTCGGGGAGGCGCCGCCACCACCTGTCGCCGCCGCCGACATCGAGAGCCTGGTCGGCGTGGCGCTCGACACGGTGGCGAGCGTGCGCGGCGACCGCGACGGCGACAAGCTCCGTCGCTTCGCGCGCGCGTGGGACGCCGGCACGCTCACGCCCGAGGACCTCCTGCCCGGGAAGAACCGGCTCGGGTCGGAAAAGCTGGAGACGAGCACGTCGCTGCCTCCCGAGGTCGTCGGCTTCTTCATCTCCGTCTGCATGCCGCCAGTCCTCGCCGCGTACCTCGCCACCGCACGCACGCACTTCGCGGGCGTGACGTGGAACGGCACGGTGTGCCCGTTCTGCGCCGCGCCGGCCGGTTTCTGCGAGCTCCTCGACGACACGCGCCGTCGCGTCGCCTGTCACCTCTGCACCGGCAGCTGGATCGTGACGCGAAACCGCTGCGTGTACTGCGGGACGAGCCAGCCGCGCGACATCGTGAAGCTCGAGCCCGAGCAGCGTGAGGAGGGCTACGCGATCGCCGCCTGCCGGCGCTGTCGCGGCTACGTCAAGGAGCTGGACCGGCGCGCTCGCTGGGATGCGCGCGCGACCATCGCGGAGGACTGGGGGTCGCCGCACTTCGACCTGGTGGCCAAGCGCATGGGGTACTGGCGCGGCGTGCCATCGCTGATCGACCTCACCGCGCGCCGCTGATCTGTAAACCCGCATCGGAAATGTGGTAAAGTCGTTTCTCCGTACGGAGTGATGTCTTCCATCGCCTCCACCATGGCCGTCGTCGGGTACGTGTGCGCGACCGGGCTCGCGCTGGCGTACCTCATCCAGCGGGAGGAGCTGACGTACCGGCTGGCGTCGCTCGCGACGCTGGCGGGATGGGCCGCGCACACGGTCGCGCTCATCGTGCAGGCCGCCCAGCTGGGACGGCCGCCCTTCGAAACGCTCAGCCAGGCCGTGTCCGTCGCGGTGTGGGTCGTCGTGCTCCTGGAGATGTGGATCGAGCGCCAGTACGCGGTGAAGGTCCTCGGCGCGTTCGTACTGCCCATCGTGCTCATGCTGAGCATCTCCACGCTGGTGCGGCCGCTGTCGCTGACCCAGATCGGCCCCGCGCTCCGCAACGCGTGGATCCTGGTCCACGTCGTCCTCGCGCTCATCGGCATCGCCGCGTTCGTGCTCAACTTCGCGGGCGCCATCATGTACCTGCTCCAGGAGCGTCAGCTCAAGGCCAAGAAGCGGCCGGGCACGTTCTACTACCGTCTGCCCGCGCTCGAGACGCTGGACGCGCTCACGTATCGCATGCTCGCGCTCGGCTTTCCGTTTCTCAGCACCGGGCTCATCCTGGGCGCGCTGTGGGCGGAGACGGCGTGGGGCACGATCTTCACGTTCGATCCGCTCGCGTTCTTCTCCTTCGTGGCCTGGGTGATCTACGCCGGCACGCTGGCCGGACGCGCGGCGGCGGGGTGGCACGGCCGGCGCGCGGCGTACTTCGCCATCGCGGGATTCGCCGCCCTCGTCGTCACGCTCGGCATGGGACTGTTCGCCCCGGGGCGACACGGCTCCTGATGAGCCTGTTCGTGGCCGGCCTCAATCACCGCACCGCGCCCGTGGAGCTGCGCGAGCAGCTCGCCGTCGAGGAGAGCAAGCTGCGGGACCTCGTGCGCGACGTGCACGTGCTCGGTATCGCGGGCGAGCTCGTGATCATCTCCACGTGCAATCGCGTCGAGGTCTATGGCGTGGCCGACACGCCGGGCGAGGCGCGCGCGGCCGCGTTTCGGGAGCTGGCCCGCTTTCGCGGCGTGGACGCCTCGCTGGTCGAGCCTCACCTCTACACCCACGTCGAGGCCGACGCCGTGCGCCACGCCTTCCGCGTCGCGTCCAGCCTCGACTCCATGATGCTGGGCGAGCCGCAGATCCTCGGACAGGTGAAGGAGGCGTTCGCCCTCGCGCAGTCGGCGCAGACGGTGGGACCGCTCCTGCACGCGCTGTTCAGCCACGCCTTCGCGGTGGCCAAGCGCGTGCGCACGGAGACGGAGATCGGTCGTCACGCCGTGTCCGTGTCGTTCGCCGCGGTGGAGCTGGCGAAGAAGATCTTCTCGACCCTCGCCGGGCGGGCGGTGCTGCTCGTCGGCGCGGGGGAGATGAGCGAGCTGGCCGCGCGGCACCTGATGGACCAGGGCGCGTTCCCGATCTACATCACGAACCGGACGTGGTCGCGCGCGCAGGAGCTCGCGCGCCGACTCTCGGGGACGGCCGTGCCGTTCGAGGACCGGGTCGGCGCCATGGCGGACGTCGACATCGTGATCGCGTCGACGGGAGCGCCCGAGGCGGTCATCACACGCGCCGGCGTGGCCGACATCATGGCCGAGCGTCGCGGTCGGCCGCTGTTCTTCATTGACATCGCGGTGCCCCGCGACGTCGAGCCCGCCGTCGACACGCTGGAAGACGTCTACTGCTACGACATCGACGATCTGAAGCAGGTCGTCGACGCCAACATCCGCGAGCGACTGCGCGAGGCGCAGCGCGCGGAGAGCCTGATCGATCGCGAGGTCACGAAGTTCCTCGCGCGCCTCTCCGATCTCGAGGTCGTGCCGACGATCGTCTCGCTGCGCGAGCGGGTGGAGGCCATTCGCGTGGCTGAGGTCCAGCGCGCCTTGGCGCGGCTCCCCGGCGCGGGACCCGAGACACGCGAGGCGATCGAGGCGCTCTCGACCGCGATCGTCAACAAGATCCTGCACGCGCCCATCGCGAAGCTGCGGGAGTCGCGCCGCGCGGGGCTGCACCGCTCGTGGATGGACGTCGTGCACGAGCTGTTCGGACTCGGACGCAAGGGCTGATGCGGCTGGCCACGCGAAGCAGCCCGCTGGCGCTCGTGCAGGCGCGCCTCGTGGCCGACGCGCTTCGCGCCCAGGGCGCCGACGTCGAGATCGTTCCGCTCCGGACCGAGGGTGATCGACGTCTCACCGCGCGCCTCGCGGAGATCGGCGGCAAGGGTCTCTTCGTCCGCGAGATCGAGGCGGCGTTGCTCGACGGCCGCGCCGACGTCGCGGTGCACAGCCTCAAGGACCTTCCCGTCGAGACGCCGGACGGACTCACGCTGGCGGCCTTCCCCGAGCGCGGCCCCGCCCACGACGTCCTCGTCGCGCACGACGACGGCGGACTCGCCGCCCTGCCTCGTGGCGCGCGGGTCGGTACCTCGAGTCCGCGCCGCCGCGCCCTCGTGCTCGACGCGCGTCCGGACCTGGTGGTGGAGCCGGTCCGCGGCAACGTCGAGACGCGGCTCGCCAGGCTCGCGGACGGCTTCGACGCGATCGTCCTCGCCGCGGCGGGCCTCATTCGACTGGGGCTGACTCCCCCTCACACCGTGCCGCTCCCCGTCGACGCGTTCGTGCCCGCCGTCGGGCAGGGCATCCTCGGGGTGCAGGCGCGCAAGGACGATCAGCGCACGCTCACCTGGCTCGAGAGCGTCGACCACCCGGCGACGCGCGCCGCCGCCATCGCCGAGCGAGCGTTTCTCACGCGACTCGGTGGCTCCTGCACCACCGCGCTGGGCGCCCACGCGACGCTGGGGCGCGCGTGCGGCGACGGTCCTGTCCTCGCGATGATCGCCGCGGTGGCGAGCGAGGACGGCGCGCGCGTGCTGCGCGCCACCGTCACCGGCGCTCCGGAG
>JBKPPN010000230.1:0-13325 GCA_046733575.1 Candidatus Methylomirabilota bacterium
GGACCGGCGCGCCGCTCGTCGCGCGCTGACGCACGACCGCGCCGGCCAGCCCGCGCGGGACAAACAGCATGACGACGATCAGTGCGAGACCGTAGAGCGGCACCTCGTAGTCCCCGTAGCGGCGCAGCGCCTCGGGCAGCACGGTGAGGAGGAGCGCGCCCAGCACGCCGCCCCAGTAGAGCCCGATGCCGCCGATCGCGACCATGAGCACCAGCAGGACCGAGAAGAGGAACGAGAAGATCTCCGGGCTGATGACGGTGATGTAGTGCGCGTACAGGCTGCCCGCCACCGACGCGTAGACGGCGGAGAGCACGAAGATGCGTCGCTTCTCCGCCGCGGTGTCCACGCCCATCGCCTCGGCGGCAACCTCGCTCTCGCCGAGCGCGCGCAGGAGCCGCCCCGCCGACGCGTTCACGAGATTGCGCGCGACCAGGAGCGCCGCGGCGACGAAGATCCAGATCAGGTAGTAGTGCAGGAGATCGCTGCCCAGCGCGCCGACGTGCAGATCGAAGGGCGGGATGCCGGCCAGTCCCGACGAGCCGCCCGTGAGCCGGTAGAGCTGCACGAAGGCCAGGTGGAGGACGACCCCGATGCCGAGCGTCGCCATGGCCAGGTAGTACGACGTCAACCGCAACGTCGGGATGCCGACGAGATACGCGAGGATCCCCGTGACGACGGCAGCGACGACGAGGCCGATCCACGGCGACACACCGAGCTTCGCCCCGAGCACCCCTGACACGTACGCGCCCAGACCGTACAGCCCCGCGTGCCCGAGCGAGACCTGCCCCGCGTACCCCATGAGCAGGTTCAACCCCGTCGCCATCATGACGTTCAACCCACAGAACGCCATGGTCTGGACGAGGTAATCATTCGGCGCCACCCACGGCGCGGCCGCCACGACAGCAAAGAACACCGCCACCGCGCGCCCCGACACCCGCCCCGGCAGCCGACGAAGGAGTACGGACAACGTCGGAGCCCCGGCGGATCCCGAGGGGCGCCCCGGCTCCGCCGGGGCGTCTCCGAGCCCGGGGGGATTGGGGTCCCCCGCGGATCCCGAGGGGCGCCCCGGCTCTGCCGGGGCGTCTCCGAGCCCGGGGGGCTTGGGGGGCCCTTCGAGGCCCCCCATCTCTACAGTTCGACCAGGCGGAACTTGCCGGCGCGCCACTCGATCATCGAGACGTCGCGCTTCGCCAGACCCCAGTGCTTCTCGGGCGTGAAGCTGAACACGCCGCCCACCCCGGGATACTCGCGGATCGACGTCTCCAGGCTCGCGCGCGTCTTCTCCTTGTCGGCGCTGCCCGCCTTCGCCATGGCGGTGGTCACCATGCCGATGCCGTCCCACGCCTGGCCCCCGTAGACGTCGGTCTCCTCGTTGTACTTCGCGCGGTAGCGGGCCTTGTAGTCGAGGATCGTCTTCTTGATGGGGTCGGAATCTGGCAGCTCCTCCGCGACGGGAAACTTCAGCGACGTCAGCAGCAGACCTTCCGCGGCGTCGCCGGCCAGCGTCATGTACCGCTCGGCCACGAAGCCGAAGCCGTGCACGAGCATCTGCTTGAGCCCGAGCTGACGCGCGTTCTTCAGGAACACCACGCCGGCCGGCGTCACCGTCCAGCACACGATGGCGGCCGCGCTCGTGCCCCTGATCAGGGTGAGCTGCGTGGTGAGGTCGTTGTCGGCGGGCTGGAACTCCTCCCACGCCACCACGTTGATCCCCGCGGCTGGGGCCTGCGCCTTGAGCACGTCGCGGGCGCTCACGCCGAAGGCGCCCGTGTCGTTCAGCATCGCGATGTCCTTGACGCCCTTCTTCTTGAAGAAGTCGAGCAGCCGCGCCACGACCTCGACGTCGTTCACCGTGGACTTGAAGACGTACGGCCGGTCCTTCACCGGCTCCACCAGCGCGGTGGCTCCCGACACGCTCATGAGCGGCACCTTCGCCCGCTGCACGGTGGGGATGATGGCGAGGCCGATGTCGCTCCGGTTGCCGTCGCCGACGATCACGTCGACCTTGTCCTGCTCGATGAGCCGCTTGGCGGCCAGCACGGCCTTCGACGACTCGCTCGCCGCGTCGTAGAGCGTCAGCTCGACGGGATGGCCGTTGATCCCGCCCTTCTTGTTCGCCTCTTCCACGAAGAGCTCCACCGAGCGCTTCATGCGGTCACCGAGGAACGCCGCGGGTCCGGTGTAGGAAAAGATGCTGCCGACCCGGTACGGCTCGCCCGCCGCACGGGCACGAAGCCGCGGGGCCAGGGCGGCGGCGAGACCGGCGGTCGCACTGCTGGTGAACTGTCGTCGCGTGATCGTCACGATTGACATCTCCTTGATGCCGAGGTGGCTCCCGGCTTCGGCCTTGGATCGTACCGCCGATTGGGCTGCCTGACGTGCGGCCCGAGGATGGTGGCCGATCGACATGTGATCGTCACACGCGCCGGCTCTCGCCGCGCGCGAACAAGCCGTTCGGGCGGACGTAGAGCAAGGCCAGGAGCAGGACGAAGGCCACGACGTCCTTGACCTCGGAGGCGATCAGCCCGCCGGCGTAGGCCTCGAGCAGGCCCAGCACGAGGCCGCCGGCGATGCCGCCAAACGTGTTCCCGAGTCCTCCGATGACGGCAGCGGCGAAGCCCTTGAGCCCCAGCATCGTGCCCGCGTCGTAAATCGTCAGCGTCACGGGCGTGATGATGATGCCGGCCACCGCGCCGACGCCGGCGCCGAGGGCGAACGCGAGCATGACCATCCGACCGACGTCGATGCCCATCAGCCGCGCCGCCTCGCGGTCGAGGGCAACCGCCTGCATGGCCTTCCCGATGAGCGTCTTCGCGAAGAACAGGTGGAGGAGGCCCATGACGGCGAGCGCGACGCCGAGGATCCACAGGGCCTGGGGCAGGAACGCAGCACCGAGCACCCGGATGGGCCGCTCCCCGGAAAACGGGGGCAGGCCGGCGGCGTTCTTGCCGAGCACGACCATCGCGGCGCCCTTGAGCAAGATGGACGCGCCGATCGTCACGATGATGACGTTGAGGACGTCGCGATGCCGCGTGGGCGCGATCGTCAGCCGCTCCATCAGCACGCCGATGGCGGTGACGCCTGCGACGGTGACCGCGATCACGACGACGAGCGGCAGTCCCGTGGACGTCAGCACGGCGGCGGCGATCATGCCGCCCAGCATCGAGAACTCGCCCTGGGCGAAGTTCACCGCGCCGGTGGCGTTGAAGATGATGTTGAGGCCGACGGCGACGAGACCGTAGATCGCGCCGACCATGAGGCCGGCGAAGAGAAACTGCAGCAGGTTCGCGGTCACGCGCGCGCGGACTCGATCGCGGCCCGAACGCGGGCCGCGGTCACGGGCTGGTCGGTGATCATCACGCCGAGCGGCGCGAGCGCATCGTTCACCGCGTTCAAAATCGCGGCGGGCGCGCCCGTCGTCCCCGCCTCGCCCGCGCCCTTGAAGCCGCCCGCGATGGACGGCGCCGGCGTCTCGAGATGGTGCGACTCGATCGAGGGCAGCGACGCCGCCGTCGGGACGGCATAGTCCATCAGCGTCGACGTCAGCAGCTGACCTCCGTCGTCGAAGACACAGTGCTCCATCAATGCACCACCCACGCCCTGCGCGATGCCGCCGATGATCTGACCGTCGACCAGCGCCGGGTTGACGATGCGTCCGCAGTCGTCGACGGCGACGTACTTGCGCACGGCGACCGCGCCCGTGTCCGGATCGATCTCGACCACCGCGAGGTGGGCGCCGTTGCTGAACGTCCACGCCTGCGGGTTCGTGTAGTGGACGGTGGCGTCGAAGCTCGGCTCGCTGCCCTTCAGGGCATTGGATCGAAAGTGCACCGTCCGGGCCAGCTCGCGGAGCGTCACGCCCCGATCGCTGCCGCGCACCATCGCCGCGCCGTCCCGCACCTCGATGTCGTCGGCGTGGGCTTCCAGCAGCACGGCCGCGAGTCGACGGATCTTCGTCGAGAGCGCTTGCGCCGCCAGCATGGTGGCGCTGCCGCCGATGGCCATGCCGCGGCTCGCCCACGTCCCGCCCCCGTATGGGACCGCGGCGGTATCGCCCGCGATCACGGTCACCCGCTCCGGTGCGACGCCGACCTCGTCGGCGACGATCTGCGCGAGTGCCGTCTGTGTTCCCTGCCCCTGGTTCGTCACGCCGACCAGCGCCGTGACGGCACCGGACGGCTCGAGACGCACGGTCGTGCCCTCCTGCCCCGAGATCGGCGCGCCGCCGACACCGTAGAAGGCCGCCCCGGGTCCGGTGAGCTCGATGAAGCACGAGAGGCCGATGCCCACGAGGCGCCCGGCGCCGCGCGCACGCTCCTGATCGCGGCGGAGGTCGCGATACTCGGCGACGTCGAGGAGGCGGTCGACCGCGGCGTGATAGCGGCCGCTGTCGTACACGTTGCCCGTGACCGACGTGTACGGGAGCTCGTCGGCGCGAATGAGATTGCGCCGCCGGACGTCGGCCGGGTCAAGGCCGAGGTCGCGCGCGACGACGTCCAGGAGGCTCTCCGTGATCGCGGTCGCGATGGGGTGGCCGACCGCGCGGTACTGCGACGTGATGACCTTGTTCTGCGCGACGACGGACAGCTCGGCCGCGTAGTGACGGAGCCGGTACGGGCCGGGCAGCAGGCGCAGCACCTGCCCGCCCTCCACCACGCTCGAGCGCGGGTAGGCCGAGTACGCGCCCACCGCGGCCACGATGCTCGCGCGCATCGCGCTCAGCGTGCCGTCCGCCTCCGCCGCCACCTCGACGCTCACGGTCTGCTCGCGGGCGTGAATGTCGGAGAGGAACGACTCCCGGCGCGTGGCGATCCACTTCACGGGCCGGCCCAGGCGAAGGGCGAGCGCGATGGCGGCAAGATCGTCCTGGTAGACGTGGATCTTGATGCCGAAGCTGCCCCCCACGTCGGGCGCGACGATGCGCACGCGCTCTTCGTCGAGCGAGAACAGCTCGGCGAGGACGGCCTGCATCATGTGCGGCACCTGCGTGGACATCCACACCGTGAGGGCGCGCGTGGCGGGCTCGAAGTCGGCCACGAGGCCGCGCGGCTCGATCGGCACGCCGGTGTGCCGGCCGATGGAGAACCTCCGCGCGTGGACGCGGTGGGCGCGCGCGAACGCGGCGGTGACGTCGCCGCCATGGATGCGCGTCCGGTAGAGGACGTTGTCGCCGAGCTCGGGATGGATCAGCGGCGCGCCCGGCGCCACCGCGGTGGTGGGATCGAGCACGGGCGCGAGCGGCTCGTACTCCACGTCCACCAGGGCCACGGCGTCTTCCACGACGGCCGCGCTGGTCGCCGCGAGGGCCACGAGCGGCTCACCGACGTAGCGGACGCGGTCGGTGGCGAGCGGCCGCATCGCGCCGGTCTTCATGCCCTCGTAGTGCAGCAGGACGCCGCGACACGGCCGGCACACGCGCGCGGCGTCGTCGCCCGTCAGCGCGGCGACGACGCCAGGAAGCGCGAGCGCCCTGCTCACGTCCACGCGCCGCACCCGGGCGTGCGCGTGCGGGCTGCGCACGAAGCCGACGTGGATCATGCGGGGCAGCACGAGGTCGTCGACGTACCGGCCGCGGCCGGTCAGGAGTCGCGGATCGTCCGCGCGCTTGAGGGAAGCACCGACGCTCGGCATGGCGGGTCGCCGCGGAGTCTACCGCGGCGCCATTCCACGCGGCCACGATTTGACAGGGCAACCCGCGGTTTCTATAGTCGTCGCCACTTGACCCGCCACGTGTTGCCCCACCTCACAGAGGAGGAGTGCGTATGGATCGCCGATCATTCCTGACCACCGCCGGTGCCGGCGCCGCCGTGCTCGCGTTCCCCGGTCTCCTGCGGGCGCAGAGCAAGGAGCCGGTGCGCATCGGCTTCCCCGGTCCGCTCACGGGGCCGTTCGCCGCGCTCGCCAACGACCAGCAGCGGGGCGCCCAGCTCGCGGAATCCGAGCTGAATGCCAAGAACGGGATCCTCGGTCGGAAGGTCGAGATCCTCTACCGCGACGACCAGCTGAAGCCCGCCGTCGGCGCGCAGCGCACGCAGGAGCTCATCGAGAAGGACAAGTGCGCGTTCATCGTCGGTGGGCTGGCCGCCCACGTCCAGATGGCCATCAACGAGCAGACCAAGAAGTCGAAGGTGCTGTTCATCTCGGTGAGCCAGTCCGACGAGATCAGCGCCAAGCCCGACACCAGCCCGCTCACGTTTCACGAGGCGCTGAACCCCACCATCACGTCGCGCGCCCTCGGGTCGTGGGTGGCCCAGAACCTCGGCAAGAAGTGGTGGATCATCTACGCGGACTACGCGTGGGGCAAGCAGAACAACATGGTCCTCACCGAGACGCTGAAGAAGTTCAACGGCACTGTGGTGGGCTCGACGCCCTACCCGCTCGGTCAGCCGGAATTCTCCGCCCACCTGCCCAAGATCATCGCGGCCAAGCCCGAGGTGCTGGTGCACTGCACGCCGGGCGCGGACGACATCGCCTTCCTGAAGCAGGCCATCAGCTTCGGCATGAAGAAGGAGATGAAGTTCGCCAAGCCGCTGCACTGGATCCCGCAGGCCAAGGAAGGCGGCCCCGAGCTCTACCACGACGTGCACGGCATCATGAACTTCTACTGGGAGCTGCAGGACACCAACGCGTCGGCCAAGCGCTACGTCGAGTCGTACCGCAAGAAGTTCAACGCGCCGCCCGGCGACTACGGCGCGTACGCCTACAGCGCGATCCACGAGGTGGCGCGTGGCTGCGAGCTGGCGAAGAGCACCGATTCCATGAAGGTCGCCGACGCCCTGCGCGCGAATCCCGAGTACGATCACTACAAGGGCAAGCAGTGGTGGCGGAAGTGCGACGACAAGTCGTTCCAGGACTGCTGGATCTTCAAGGGGCGCGACAAGCTGAAGAACAACGACGAGTGGGCGATGCTGGAGACGGTGGCGCGCATCCCGGCCAACGAGGAGCTCGACCGGACCTGCGCGGAGAAGGGCCTGGCGTAGGCGCCGGGCGCGTCGACGGTCGAGGGGGCGGAACGCGTCCCCTCGACCGTGACGGCCGCTCCGCATCCCGCCTGCACGACCGATGATCTTCGACGTTCCGCTCTCCGTGCTGTACGCGCAGATCTTCACCGGCCTCGTCCTCGGCGGCATCCTCGTCATGCTGGCCATCGGGCTCTCGCTGATCTTCGGCCTGATGACCGTCGTCAACTTCTCGCACGGCGCCCTCTACATGCTGGGCGCCTACTTCGGCGTGTTCCTCCTCGGCCTCACGAAGAGCTTCGTGGTGGCGCTGGTGCTCGCGCCGATCATGGTCGGCATCGTCGGGCTGCTCATGGAGCGGTTCCTGATCCGCCGGCTCTACGGGCGATCGCCCGACGATCCGCTGCTGCTGACCTTCGGGCTCTCGCTGATGCTGATCGAGGCCGTCCGGATCATCTGGGGGAAGATCGGACTGCAGATGGATCCGCCGCGGTCGCTCGCCGGCGCCGTGAACCTCGGCTTCATGATGTTCCCGAGCTACCGGCTCATGGTGCTCGGCATCACCGCCCTTGTCCTGCTCGCGCTGTGGCTGTTCCTGCGCCGCACCAACCTGGGCCTCATCATCCGCGCCGGATCGCGCGACTCGCTCATGGTGCGCGCGCTCGGCATCGACGTCGGTCGCATCTGGCTGATCGTCTTCGGCATCGGCACCGCCCTCGCGGGACTGGGCGGCGTGCTGGCCGGTCCCATGCGCAGCGTGTCGGCCGAGATGGGCGTCACGATGGTCATCGAGTCCTTCGTGGTCGTCGTGGTGGGCGGGATGGGCAGCTTGCTCGGCGCCGTCGTGTCAGGCCTGCTCATCGGTCAGGTTGTCGCGCTCACCACGCTGTTCGCGCCGAAGCTGTCCGAGATCATGGTCTTCGTCGTCATGGCCATCGTCCTGCTCGTGCGCCCGAGCGGCCTGTTCGGCGAGGCCGGACTGGCGGAAGGCCCATGATCCGGCGCGTCGCCGCGCCCATCGCCGACCATCCCGTCCTCGCCTTTGCCCTGTTCTTCAGCATCTTCCCGTTCATCGTCCCGTACCACGCGCTCGCCACCGAGGTGCTCGTCTTCGGCCTCTACGCGCTCGGGTTCAACCTGCTCTTCGGCTTCACCGGCATCCTCTCGTTCGGCCAGGCGGCGTACTACGGGCTCGGCGCGTACGGGACGGGCATCCTGCTCGCGAAGCTGAAGTTCAGCTCGCTGTGGGCGGCCATCGGTACCGGCGTCGCGGCGGCCGTGCTGGGCGGGTTCGTGATCGGGTTCTTCTGCCTGCGCCGGCGCGGCATCTACTTCGCGATGCTGACGCTCGCCTTCGCGCAGGTGCTGTACTTCGTCGCCTTCCACGCCGCGGACTGGACGGGGGGCGACGACGGCCTCCGCGGCATCGAGCGTCCCGCCCTGCACCTGCCCGGGACGACCGTCTCGCTGGAGTCGTCGCTGGCGTTCTACTACTTCACCTTCGTCCTGGTCGTGCTGGCCTTCGCGGGACTCAAGCGCATCCTCGATTCGCCCTTCGGCGCCGTGCTCCGCGCCATCCGCGAGAACCCCGACCGCGCCGTCGCCTGTGGCTACGACGTGAATCGCGTCAAGCACCTGTCCTTCGTGTTCTCCGCGCTGTTCTGCGGACTGGCGGGGTCCCTCGACGCTCTGCGGCTGCTCGTGGTTCCCGTGGAGTCGCTGTACTGGACGCGCTCCGGCGACGCGGTGATGATGACGCTGCTCGGCGGCGCGGGCACGTTCTTCGGCCCCTTCGTCGGCGCGCTCACGTATCGCGTGCTGGAGGATCGCGTGGCCACGTTCACCGAGTCGTGGCCGCTCGTCATCGGCGGCATCTTCGTCTGCTTCGTGCTCTTTCTCCCCCGTGGGATCTGGGGCACGCTCACAGGAGGCTTGCATGGCCATCAAGGTTCTTGAGCTCCACCACCACGGCATCCGCGTCGGCCCGTCCGCCGACGAGGTGAAGAAGGCGCGCGACTTCTACTCCGGCGTGCTCGGGCTCGAGCCGGATCCCGGTCGTCCCCACATCCCGACCATCGACGGCTACTGGATGGACGTGGGAGGTACCGCGCAGATCCACCTGATGGGCGTCGACGGGATGTCGAAGTTCGCCAAGGGCCCGGACAAGGATCCCTCGCGGCCGCACGTCGCGCTGGCCGTCGCCGACATCGTGGAGACGCGCAAGGAGCTGGACCGGCTCGGGGCGCCGTACTTCGTGGCCGAGGGGGTGGTGGGACCAGCGTCGCAGCAGATCTTCATGTACGACCCGTTCGGCAACATGATCGAGCTGCACCAGATCGACACCTGCCGCTGCGTCACGTCGCGCCGCTCCGCCGTCGCGAGCCCCAGCATGCGCTGATGCCGGTCGATCGCGCGCTCGTCGACCGGCTCGATCGTCTGACGCGCGAGACCATCGCGCCGCGGGCGGCCGAGTACGACGCCGCCGCCGTCAACCCGGTCGACAGCTGGCGCGCGCTGCACGGGGCGGAGAACTTCCTCGGCGCCGTCATTCCCCCGGAGTACGGCGGCCTCGGCCTCGACATGCCGACCTACATCGCGGCCATCCGCACCATCGCGCGGGGCTGCTCCAGCACGGCGATGACCGTGCACATGCACTCGACGGTGCTGCGCTTCATCGACGCCCTCGGCACCGAGGCGCAGAAGCGCCGGTACTTCGGCGAGGTCGTGCAGCACGGCAAGCTCTTCGGCAGCTGGGGCAGCGAGCCCGCCGTGAGCCTCTCGCGCAACTTCCTCATGGAGACGATCGTGCGCGAGGACGGCGACGGCTACGTCGTGGACGGCATCAAGTACTTCTGCACCATGGCGCTGGGCGCCTCCTATTACATGGTGTGGTGCGCCCTCGACGGCGGCACCGACATGTCGAAGTCGGTGCTCCAGGTGGTGATCCCGGCCGAGACGCCGGGCGTCGCGACGGACGGAAAGTGGAACACGCTCGGCATGCGCGCGACCTTCAGTCCGAGCGTGACGCTCGACGCGGTGCGCGTGCCGCGCGACACGAGCCTCGGCGATCCCGGTGCCGTCCTGAACGCCGGCGTGCTGGAGAGCTTTCCCCTCGGCTACGCCGCGATCTATCTCGGCTGCGCCGAGGCTTCGCTGGCCTTCGCCGTCGACTACGCCAAGAAACGGATCGTGCAGCCGGCCAACGTTGCCGTGGCCATGGATCCGACCGTGCAGCGCCACATCGGCGAGCTGACCGTCCATCTCGACGCCGCGCGGCTGGTGCTCGCCGACTCCGCCGAGCGCTGGGACGAGGCCGACGTCCCGGGGCGTGCCGATCTCGCCAACCGGGCGAAGTTCATCGCCAGCGAGGTGGCCCTCATGCTGACGTCCAAGGTCATCCAGGTCGTCGGGGGTCGCGGCGCGTACAAAGACTACCCGGCGGAGCGCGCCTTCCGCGACGTGCGCACGGCCACGCTCATGCCGCCCACGGTCGACCGCATGCTGGAGGCGATGGGACGAAACGCGCTCGGCATCGAGACGGGGATGTTCAACGTCCCCGCTCACGGCGGCGTCTCGTGACCCCGACGGGGGCCGCGCGCTTCGGGAACCGGGTCGTCATGCTGACGGGCACCGCGCTCGGGATCGGCGCGGAGACCGCACGCGCGTTCGGCCGCGAGGGCGCGCGCGTGGTCATGCTCGACATCGACGGCGCCGCCAACGCCAAGGTCGCCGAGGGCGTGCGCGATCTCGGCGGCGAGCCGCTCCCGCTGACGTGCGACGTCACGTCGTCCGCCGCCGTGCGCGAAGCCGTCGACGCGGTCATGGCGCGCTGGGGCCGCATCGACGTGCTCGTGAACAACGCGGGCGGCTTCGCGGTGATGCGCGTGACGGAGGACATCCCGGACGAGGAGTGGGAGACCATCTTCCGCTTCAACGTCACGAGCGCGTTCTTCTGCACGAAGGCCGTGCTGCCGATCATGAAGCGCCAGCGCGCCGGCCGCATCGTCAACCTCGCGTCGATCGTGGCCCGCGCCGGCGCGGTGCCGGTCACGTCGCACTACGCCGCGGCCAAGGCCGCGATCGTCGGCTTCACGCGTCACCTCGCCCTCGAGGTGGGGCCATCCGGCATCACCGTCGACGCCGTGGCGCCCGGCACCGTCCTCACCGATCGCGTTCGCGCCGTCCGCACGCCGGAAGCCACGCAGGCGCTCGCGGATCGCGTCCCGCTCCGACGACTCGGCGAGCCCGATGACATCGCCGACGCGATCCTGTTCCTGGCCTCGGATGCCGCACGCTGGATGACCGGCGTCATCCTCGACGTCAACGGCGGGATGGTCATGGCGTGACGTGGCGTGTGCGGCTCGGCGTTCGGGTGGGCGAGGGGGTGGGGTGGAGGAGCGGGGGTCGCTCTCCCCACGACCGTCGCCGGCTCCGTTCGTCCCCGGAAACTTCCCAAGCGTAAGCATGGGCGGCCTCACTCTCGTACCGCAACTGGGTCCTTGGGCGTTCGCCGTTGATGGGAACGCTTCGATGGAGCCGCACGTGATGCGTCCGCCCGGAGAGACAGCGCATCTCGGGCGGCTGCGCTACGTCGGGACGAACGAGTTCCATGCGACACGCGCTGCGACCATCGGCGACATTTGGCGCGTCGGTGGCGCTCATCCGGCGCAGACGCCTTCCCCCCGGGTGAGGCAGGGAGCGGGTGGGGCGGGGCGGTCGGGCCACCCGTGTCGCGCACGGCGATGTGACGCCGCGTACGAACCGATGGGGAACCTCGACAGGAAGATCGAGGCCACACACGGTCGTGGTCAGACACTGCCCCGCCCCACCCGCTCCTCGCCTCACCCCGGCCCCGCACTGCAATGAGCGTCGACGTCGTGAACCTCGCGGAGGCGTTCGGGAAGTTCGCCGACGCGTGGTCGCCGAAGATCGTGGGCGACGTCAACGACATGCAGGTGAAGGTCGTCAAGTTGCGAGGGGAGTTCGTGTGGCATCACCACGATGTCGAGGACGAGCTGTTTCTCGTCGTGGCGGGACGGTTGCGGATGCAGCTCAGGGACGGGGATCGCGACGTGGGCCCGGGAGAGCTCGTGATCGTGCCGCGCGGGGTGGAGCACTGTCCCCTCGCGCTCACCGATGAGGTCCACGTGGTGCTGCTGGAGCCGAAGACCACGCTCAATACCGGCAACGTCGTCAACGAGCGGACGGTCGCCACGCTCGACCGCCTGGGGACGCCATGAAGAAAGACGTCGTCGTCGTCCATCATGCCGACCGCCGCACCGACGTCACGATGCCGTACGCGCCCGCGGTCCTCGTGCGCAAGGGGAACCTGCTCTTCCTGTCCGGGGTGACGGCGGCGCCCGTCTACCACAGTCATCCGCATCGCGACGAGGAGTTCGACCTGCCCAAGACGATGGCGGAGCTGGCCGTGCTCACCATTGAGAACGTCAGGAAGACGCTGCAGGCGGCCGGCGCCTCCATGTCCGACATCGTGTGGGCGACGCGGTATCTCACGGACATCGCCGAGCAGGACGACATGAATCGCGTGTGGGCGCGCTACCTCGACGGCCACCTGCCCGCCACCACGACGGTGGAGGTCGCGCGACTCGCCACGCACGCCAGCTGCAAGCTCGAGATCGCCGTCATCGCGGTGGCAGCGGCGGAGACGGAGCCACGGCGTCGGACGTCGGGCGTGACGAGCAGCGGACGTCCCGCGCCGGCGCCGACGGCCACGCCGCCGAGCCGACGCGCGCGCGCACGCCGGCGACGCTGATGGGCAGCATCGGGTTCATCGGCCTCGGCGAGATGGGCGGGCGGATGGTGCGGCGTCTCCTGCAGGCCGGCCATTCCGTCGTCGGCTACAACCGCACGCGCGCGAAGGCTCAGCCGCTGATCGACGCCGGCATGCGCTTCGCCGAGACTCCGCGCGCGGCCGCCGAGGGCAGCATGGTCGTGCTCACCATGGTGACGGACACGGCCGCGCTGGAGGCGGTGGCTCACGGCTCCGACGGCATTCTCGAAGGTCTGCGCCCCGGCGCGGTGTGGGTCGAGATGAGCACGGTCAGCCCCTCGGCGGCGCGGGCGCTCGCGCCCGAGGTCGCGACGCGCAAGGCGAGCCTCATCACCGCGCCGGTGTCGGGCAGCCCCGTGACGCTGGACGCCGGTCAGCTGTCGTTCGTGGTGGGCGGCGAGCGCGCGGCGCTGGAGCGGGTGCGGCCCTACCTGCTCGCCATCGGGCCCACCATCACGCACGTGGGCGACCTCGAGCACGCCGTCGCCATGAAGATCGCCATCAACCTGGGCCTGTCTCTTATACACATCTCCGAGCCCACGAGACATACATCACAATCGCGGTTGCCGGCGTGT
>JBKPPN010000231.1:0-5460 GCA_046733575.1 Candidatus Methylomirabilota bacterium
TCTCCGCACCGTGCGGGGCGTCGAGCGCCTCGAGCGCCGTCCATTCGAGATAGCTCACGTAGACGTTCGGCGCCGTCCGCTCCCGGTGAAGCCGGCAGCTCAGGCAACCCGGCTCGCGCAGGATCAGCCGCCGCACCTCGGCGAACAGCGACTCGAACTCCGCCTCGCGACCGGGGATGACGTGAAACTCGTTGATGGCGATCAGCACGGCCCGAACACTCCTTGCACGTCACCCCGCCGGAGGCGTGACGCGCGGTGCGGACCCCGGCGCGTCGAGCGGCCGGCGATCAGTGAGCCCGTTGCGCCACCGTCGTCGTGTCAGCGAGGTGCGAACCGTATGGCCCGCGCGCGACGACGGCCCGGCCGCCGATCATCACCAGCTCGATCCGCGCGGCGTCCTCGAGGACGGCGATGTCGCTGAGGGGATCACCGTCGACGACGATCAGGTCGGCGAGCTTGCCGGGCTCGAGCGTGCCCAGATCCGCCTCTCGACCGAGCGCGGCGGCCGCCGTCGCCGTCGACGCCACGATGGCCGCCATCGGCGGCATCCCCGCCTGCACCATCTGGGTCAGCTCGTAGGCGTTCTTGCCGAAGTACGCGCGAAGGCCGCGACCGGTGTCGGTGCCCATCGCGATGCGCACGCCGGCCTTGTAGGCCTTGGCGAAGCCGTCCAGCCCGTGCGCCTGCGCGTGCTCGAACTTTCGCATGACGTCGGCCGGCGACCCGGCGGCACGACGATGGGCGATCGCGCGCTCGGAGCGGGCGGAGAGCGTCGGCACGAGGTACGATCCGCGCTCGGCCATCAACGCGATGGCCTCGTCGTCGATGTAGATGCCGTGCTCGATCGTGTCCACGCCGGCGCGGACCGCGCGCTTCACGCTCTCCGCGGAGTGCGAGTGGCTCGCCACGCGCTTGCCCACCGCGTGAGCCTCGTCGACGAGCGCGTCCAGCTCCTCGTCGGTCCAGTTGCGCCACCAGATCTCCTCGCCGTGGGCGCCCGCGCCGCCGGAGGTCGACGTCTTGATGAAGTCGACGCCCTCGCGCACCATCCGGCGCACCACGCGGCGGACTTCCCACGGGCTGTCGGCCATCATCTCGGGGTCGCGCGGGAAGTCGCGGGTCGGGAACATGTCGCGGTGGCCGGCCGTCTGGCTCACCCAGCCTCCCGCCACGACGCGCGGCCCCGGCACGAGGTTGAGCGCCACGGCGTCGCGCAGCGCGCGCGCCTCGGGATTCGCGGGATTGATGAAGCTCGAGACGTCGCGCAGGCAGGTGAAGCCGCCCTCCAGCATCAGCCGGGCGTTGCGGGCCGCCCACAGCGTGAGCATCTGCGTCGAGCTATGCATGAGCCCGTAGAGGATGTGCGGGTCGCGCGGATCGGTCACGCCGTGGATCAGGTGGACGTGGATATCCATGAGGCCGGGCATCACCGTGCGGCCCGTGGCGTCGATGAGCCGCGCGCCGGGCGGCGCGTCGGCGGGCGTCGACGGCGCGATCTGTCCGATGCGGCCGTCGTCGATGGTCACGGTCATCGCGGAGCGCGGGGCGGCACCGGTCCCGTCGATGAGCCGGCCGCATCGGACGACGACGCGCTCGCTCATCGCGCACCCACCGCCGCGGCCGTGGTCGGCGCGGCGGACGTCGGCGCGAAGTGCGGCATCACCTCGTCGATGAAGAGTCGCAGCGAGCGCACCACGCGGTCGTGGGGCAGGCCGAAACAGGCGTTCACGTTGAACATGTCGACGCCGGCCGCCTCGTAGCGCCGGAGCTTCGCGACGACCTCGTCCGGCGTGCCGAACATCATGTTCTCGCGCAGCGACTCCAGCCGATAGTCACCGCGGGCGTCCTGCTCGTCGAGCTGGATGGGCTGCGGGAAGCCCTCGACGACCGGGCTGGCGTTGTTGAACAGGCCCATGAAGATCCGCACGCTCTCGCGCATCGCGAGGACGGGAATCGTCCACTCCTTCGCGCTCTCGTACACGGACGTCATCCGCGCCGTCATGAAGCGACGCCGCGGCGCGCCCGGGTTTCGCTCCAGCGCCCGGGCGTACTTGGCGAGGAGGTTCTGCACCTCGGCGAACGGCAAGCGGTGCGCCGTCGTCATCACGTTCAGGCCGTTCTTCGCGGCGAAGTCGAACGTCTGCTCGTCGCGCGAGGCGACCCACAGCGGTGGATGCGGCACCTGGACGGGCTTCGGCGTCGCGGTGGACGTGGGGAAGCTCCAGTGCTTGCCGTGGTGCTCGTGGTCGCCCTGCCACAGCTTCTTGATCACCGGCAGCGCCTCGCGCAGGTGCTCGCCCCCCTGCAGCTGGGGCAAGCCGTCCAGCATGCGGTCGAACTCGTACTGGAAGGCGCCCCGCGCGAGGCCGACCTCGAGACGACCGCCGGTGAGGATGTCGGCCATCGCGATCTCCTCGGCGAGGCGGATTGGATGCCAGTACGGCGCGCAGATCACGGCGGTCCCGAGGCGGATGCGCCGCGTCTGCGGCGCCCAGTTCACGAGCTGCAGGAGCGGGTTCGGCCCGATCAGGTACTCGTGCGCGTGATGCTCCACCGCCCACGCGACCTCGAACCCGCCCTCCTCCGCCATGTGCAGCAGCTCGACGAGCCGCGCCGCCACCGTCGCATACGGCGTCCCCGCATCCTGCCGTTCCATGTGCAGCGCGATCCCGAACTTCATCGCCGACGTCTCCTGGCTCTCGTCGCGCCTACCACTTCGACTCCTTGGCCTGCTTGACCACGGCGGCGCGGTCGAAGGCGTTCGCGGCGGCGATGAACTCGTTGGTGTAGGCCGTGCTCGGATCGAAGCTCTCGGGCAACTGACCGGCGTGCTTGGCGAGGGTCGAGATGCCGTCCCACTCGGCCGCGACGTTCTCGCCCCACTTCTGCTGGCCCGGCCGCAGTTTCAGCCCATCGAAGCGCGAGTTGAAGATCCGCAGCGACTCCTGCATCAGCTTCGCCTGGTCGTCGCCCTGCGGACGCGTGCCCGGGTACATCTTCCAGTGATTGCGGATCACCGCCTCGGGATTGGCCAGGCCGAAGACCGTCGACTTCGCGACCCCGCGCAGCAGCTTGCCGACGGCCTGCGGATACTGCTTGATGAAGTCCTCGCGGCACAGGATGGCGTTGCCCAGCATGCGATCGAAGTAGGCGGGACGGATGACGTTGAACTCCATGCCGCGGTTCTCGGCCGCGGCCACCACCGTGTCCCAGCCCGCCCACACCTGGACGTCGCCGCGCTGCAGGGCGAGCGCGGCCTGCGCCCCCGTGCCCACGCCGACGAAGTTCAGGTCCTTCATGGGATCGAGGCCCACGTCGCTCGCCGCGTAGCGCAGGACGTAGATGCTGCCGTCGGCCATCGACATCACGCCGATCTTCTGGCCCTTGAGCTGCTCCAGCCGGGTGATGCCGCTCGACTTCAGCGAGACGATCCGCGTGATCGGCTCCCGCGCGAACGTGTAGACGGCCTTGGCCGGCACTCCCCTCGCGCGCGCCTGCACGCTGGAGTCGCTCGTCACGCTCGCGCAGGTGATGTTGCCCGACGTCAGCTGCTGCATGGCGGCGGTGCTGTTCGCGATGCCGATGACCTTCACGTCGAGGCCTTCCTCTTTCCAGTACCCCATGCCGAGCGGGATCGAGGAGAAGGCGGCATGACCGATCGAGATGTCGATCGTGGTTGGCCCGATGACGATCTGCGGGACGTCGGCGGCGTGCGCCGTCGCGACAAGGGCGACGACGGTCAGCAGCACGGCGTGCGAGAGGCGACGAGACATGAAGAACCTCCGGACTACGAGTAGCGGTTGATGTCGTCCGACTCGGCCCAGAACACGACCTTGCGGTGCACGAACTGCAGGCCGAGGAACACCGTCACGCCCAGCGTGGCGAGCACGATCAGCACCCCGAAGACCTGCGCCACGTCGAGTGTGGTGTTGGCGGCCACGATGAGGAAGCCCAGGCCGGCCTCACCGCCCACGAACTCGCCGACGATCGCGCCCAGGATGCAGAAGATGATGGCGATGTTGAAGCCCGCGAACATGAAGGGCAGCGCGTTGGGCAGCCGCACGTACCAGAACACCTGCCACTCCGACCCCGACAGCGAGCGCACGAGATCCACCTTGGCGGGATCGCAGCTCCTGAGCCCGACCACGACGTTCACCAGGATCGGGAAGAACGAGATCATCGCCGCGATCACGACTTTCGACGTCGCGCCGTAGCCGAACCAGATGACGATGAGCGGCGCGATGGCGATCTTGGGCATGGACTGGAGCGCGATGAGATACGGATAGACCGTCCGCTCCAGCAGCCAGAACTGCGTGACCAGCGTGCCGACGACGACGCCGGCCACGGCGGCCATGCAGAATCCGGCCGCCGCTTCGCCCATCGTGACGAGGAAGTGCTTCAGGTAGAGTCCCGTGGTGACGCCTTCGGCGAGCGAGCGCCAGATCTTGCTCGGCGGCGGCAGCAGGATCGCGTTGATGGCGTAGTGATGGACCGCGAACTCCCACACCCCGAGCAGGAGCAGGAACGACAGAGGGGTGAGGAGAAGTTCCGGTCGCCCGCGAAAGCGGACCGTCGTTCGTTGGGCGGGATCGACGTCGTCGTCGACGAGGATCTCCGTCACGTTCGTGGCCACGCCGCCCTCAGCTCGACATCTCGAGACGGCCCAGCGACGATGCGCCAGGGGACGCGGCGCCGAGCGTCTCACGAATGCGCATGACGTACTCGGCAGCCCGCGGCTGGGTGAACACGTCGAGACCGCGCGGCCGCGGCAGGTCGACGTCGAGCATCTCCACGATCCGTCCGGGACGGGCCGACATCACCACCACGCGATCGGCGAGGAGGACGGCTTCGGGGATCGAGTGCGTGATGAAGAACACGGTCTTCTTGGCCTTCTGCCAGATGGCCAGCAACTCGAGGTTCATCGCCTCGCGCGTCATGGCGTCGAGCGCGCCGAACGGTTCGTCCATGAGGAGGAGCGAGGGATCATGCAGGAGGGCGCGGGCGATGGACACGCGCTGCCGCATGCCGCCCGACAGCTCGTGCGGGTAGCGCTCCTCGAACCCGTGCAGCCCGACGAGCTCGAGGAGCTCGAGCGCGCGACGCCGGCACGCGACGCGGTCGAGCCCCTGGATCAGCGCGGGCAGCATGACGTTGCCGAGCACGGTGCGCCAGGGCAGCAGCACCGCGTCCTGGAAGACGACGCCCACGTCGCGACGCGGCCCGCGGACCACGTCGTCGCGGAGCCGGACCTGCCCGCCCGAGGGGCGGATCAGTCCGGCCAGGATGCGCAGGAGCGTGGTCTTGCCGCACCCCGAGGGGCCCACGACGCACAGCAGCTCGCCCCGCTCCACCGCCAGCGACAGGTCGCCGATGGCGGTGAACGCCTCCTCGCCCGACCCGAAGGTCATGCGCAGGTGCTCGGCGGTGAGGATGGCGGTCACGTCGAGTCCTGCTCCCCCG
>JBKPPN010000232.1:0-13158 GCA_046733575.1 Candidatus Methylomirabilota bacterium
GCCGTCGATCTCCGTGCAGGCCACGCCTCCACCGGAGGCCGCGCCTCCACCACCGCTCGAGCCGTCGCTGCCGCCTCGCACGTCGGCGCCCGGCCCCGTGGCGGCCCTCCCGCCGCCTGTCGTCGGCGTGCCGGTGGTACCACCCGGCAATCGCGCGCCGGCCGCGTCCGCCCTGCCGTCCATCGTGGGGCATGACGATGCCGTGCTCGTCGGCGATCTCGTCATCAACGTGCGGAGCGAGCCGCGCGCGGGCAGCCGCGGCCAGGTCGTCGACTACGCCGTCAAGGTCGCGCGGCGGAACGGCGCGCCCGTCACCGACGCGCGGGTCGTGCTGCGCGGCGAGACGTCGGACGGCACCACCGTCGAGGCAGCCCTGGACCGCATCACGTCGCCCGGCGTCTACGAGAGCGCGGTGATCCTCCCCGCGGCGGGACTGCACACGCTGTCACTGCGCATCACGCGCCCGGACACCGCCGTCGAGCTGCCGATGGCGGCGCCGACCTCGTAGCGTCCCCCCCGCGGGTCTTCAACGTCCTTGACAGTCGCGGACGGCGGCCGGTAACGTCCGCGTCGACGCAGTCCTCGGCCCTGTCTGGACGTCCGATCCCTCACGGAGGAGGAGCATCATGCGACGTACCGGAGTTGCCGCTGCGCTGATCGCCCTGGGTTTCGCCGTGCCGACGCTCGTCCTGGCGCAAGCCCCGCCCCCGTGGCAGCAGGGGCGTCCGGAATCGTTGATGAGCTCACCGCTGTCGCCCCACGCGCAACCGCCCGCGCCCAAGGCCGCAGCGGAGATCCCCGTGAGCAAGATCAAGGTGCCGCCGGGATTCAAGGTGGAGCTGTGGGCGAGCGGCATCAACAACGCGCGCGCGATGACGTGGGGCGACAAGGGCACGCTGTTCGTGTCCAGTCGCGTGGCGGGTCAGGTGTACGCGATCATCGACAAGGGCGCCACGCGCGAGGTGAAGGTCATCGCGAAGGGTCTCAAGATGCCCAACGGCGTGGCGTTCAAGGACGGCACGCTCTACGTGGCCGAGATCTCGAAGATCCACAAGCTCGACGGCATCGAGGGCAAACTCGACAATCCCGGCGACCTGACGCTGGTCTACGACGTGCTGCCGCGCGACGAGCCGCACGGCTGGAAGTACATCTCGTTCGGCCCCGACGGCAAGCTCTACTTCAACATCGGGGCGCCCTGCAACATCTGTCAGCCGCCCGAGACGCACGCCAGCATCGTGCGCATCAATCCCGACGGCACCGGCTTCGAGTACTACGCGCGCGGCGTGCGCAACAGCGTCGGCCACGACTTCCATCCCGTCACCAACGAGCTGTACTTCACGAACCACGGCCGTGACTGGCTGGGCGAGGACATCCCGAGCGACACGCTCCACCACGCGCCACGCGCGGGACTGCACTTCGGCTATCCGTACTGCCACCAGGGCGACGTCATCGATCCCGAGTTCGGACGCGGCCGTTCCTGCAGCGAGTTCGCCCCGCCGCTCCTGAAGCTGGGACCGCACGTGGCCGCGAACGGGATGAAGTTCTACCGCGGCAGCATGTTCCCCGCCGAGTACAGGCACCGCGCCTTCATCGCGGAGCGCGGCTCGTGGAACCGCACGGAGAAGAGCGGCTTCCGGGTGGTCACCGTCGCGCTGCAGCCGGGACAGCCGCCGAAGCACGAGGTCTTCGCGGAGGGCTGGGCCGACGCCAACGGGTTCTGGGGCCGGCCCGTCTATGTCCTCGAGATGAAGGACGGCTCGCTGCTGGTGTCCGACGACTACGCCGGCGCGATCTTCCGCATCAGCTACTCACGCTGATCACGCGGTGACCGTCGCGCTCGTCCTCCTGCTCGTCCTCGCGACGACGGGAGCGGCGAGCGCGGCCGACGTCGAGGCCGGCCGCCGCAAGGCCGCGCCCTGCGCCGCCTGCCACGGCCGCGACGGCAACGCCACGATCCCCGGCATGCCGTCCATCGCCGGTCAACCCGCGATGTTCACCCACTGGCAGCTCATCAAGTTCCGCGACGGCCGCCGCAAAGATCCCCAGATGTCGCCCGTCGCGGACAAGCTCACCGACGACGACATGGCCGACCTCGCGGCCTACTACCAGTCCCAGCGCGCCACCCGCCGTCCCGCCACCATCGATGCCGCCAAGGTCGCGACGGGACGCGACCTCGCGACACGTCACCACTGCACCTCGTGTCACCGTCCGGACCTCGCCGGCCACGAGCAGGTCCCCCGGCTCGCAGGACAGGACCTCAGCTACCTCCTGAAGCTGATCCGCGGCTTCAAGGAGCACACTGCCTCGGACCTCGACGGCACCATGACCATGGCCGCCCAGCCCCTCACCGAGTCCGACATCGAGCCCCTCGCCCACTTCCTGGCGAACGGGGGGGAGAGTCGTTGAGCTACCGCAGCTCCTTCGACTTCCGCCGCAACAGCTCGACGAGGTCCTTGACGGCGGGATTCTCCTGGATGACCCGCGCATCCACGCCCTCGAGGCGATTGCGAAACGCCTGGCGCTGATCGGCGGACAGGTCGATCCAGCCGTCCTTGCTGCCCTGCTTCCAGGTGGTCTCCGCGGCCGCGATCTTCTCCTTCGCCACGTCGAGGATCTCGGGCTGAATCGCGCGCCCCTCGTCCAGCAGCGCGGATTTCACCGCGGGCGGCAGACCGTCGAGCCAGCGCTTGTTGACGAAGGCCATGCTGGTGATGAAGAAGTGGTTGGTCGTCGCGTAGTACTTCGCGCTCTCGAAGAACTTGAGGTTCGCGATGGCCGGCAGCGCCGACTGCACGCCGTCGACGGTGCCCTGCTGCACCGCGGTGAGCGCCTCGCCGAGGCCGAGCGGGACGCCGCTCGCGCCGAGCGCCGTCATCATGGCGCGCTCGATCGGCGTGGCGTTGATGCGGAGCTTCTTGCCCTTGACGTCGTCCGGCGCGTGGAGCGGCGTGCGCAGCGCGATGCCGGCCGGTCCGTACACGAAGAGGCTCACCCCGACCACGCCTTTCGACTCGGCCAGGGTCGTGAAGCGGCCGCGGAACTCCCTGTCGTTCAGCACCCGATGCGCGTGGTCCATGCTGTCGAACAGGTACGGCGACGTCAGGACCATGAAGCGCGGGTCGAGACCGATGAGGAACTCCGGCGGTGTGAGGACGGCCTCGATCGTCCCGAGCTGCACGCCCTGCACGAGCTGGCTCGTGCTCCCCAGCTGCCCGGCGGGGAAGATCTGACCCGTGATGAGCCCGTTGGACGCCTTCTCGATGCGCGCGATGAATCGCTTGCACCACTCGTGCTGCACGTCGTTGATGGTGCCCATCGCGCACTTGAACACCGTGCTGGCGTGCGCGGGCGATGCGACCAGCGCCAGCGGGAGCAGGGCGGCCGCGACGGCCGCGCGCACGCCTCCGCGCATCAGAGCGCCTTGTGGGTGCCGTCGCAGAACGGCGGCTTCGTCGTCCGCTTGCAGCCGCACAGGAACGCGGTCTGGTCGCGGTCCTGCGTGAAGATCACGGGCTTGATCCCCGCCGCGCTCGCGGTGTGCGAGCCGTCGCAGAACGGCTGGTACTTGCTCAGCCCGCACGCGCACCACGCGTAGCGATACGTGCCGAGCAGCTCGACCTTGTACGGCGCCTTCTGCGCACACACGGGCTCGTCGGACGTCGCGTCAGCCATGACGTTCCTCCTGGTCTTCCGGCGTCGGGCCGCGCCATCCTACACCGGTTTCCCGGCGCCACGGAGCGGCCGCGAGGCGGGGTGCGGGGTGCGGGTTTCGCATCCGCGCGGCACGGCGTCTGCCCTACACTGGCGGCGCCCGAACGTCGTTCGCGGGGGAGGTCACACGTGGACCTGGACAAGCACGTCGCCATCGTCACGGGCGGAGGACGAGGCATCGGCCGCGCCACCGCGTTGGAGCTCGCCGGCCTCGGCGCCGACGTCGCGATCGCCGAGCTCGATCGCGCCGGGGCGGAGCGCACCGCCGCCGACGTCGAGAAGCACGGCCGGCGCGCTCTCGTCGTTCCGACCGACGTCACGAAGCGCACGGATCTCACGGCCATGGTGGAGCGGACGCGCAGTGCGCTGGGCCGCGTCGACATCCTCGTCAACAACGCGGGAATCTACCGCGCCGCGGCGCCCCTCGACGTCACCGAGGAGCACTGGGACGCGATCATGACCGTCAACGCGAAGGCGGTGTTCTTCGCGAGCCAGGCCGTCCTGCCCGTGATGATCGCGCAGAAGCGCGGCAGCATCGTGAACCTGGCCTCCATGGCGGGCAAGATCGGCAGCAAGACGAACCTGCCCTACAACGCGAGCAAGGCCGCCGTCATCAGCATGACGAAGAGTCTCGCGCTGGCGCACGCGTCCGACGGCATTCGCGTGAACTGCGTCTGTCCCGGATTCGTGGAGACGGACATGTGGCAGATGGTGGCGCGCGAGCAGGGCGCGCTGCTCGGCATGACGGCGGAGGAGTTCACGCGTCAGCGCCGCGCGCAGGTGCCCCTCGGCCGCATGGAGACGGCCGAGGACGTCGCGAGAGTGATCGCGTTTCTCGCCTCCGATCGCGCGGGATACATGACGGGTCAGGCGCTGAGCGTGGACGGCGGGCTGGTGATGCACTGAGAGGAGGTTCGCTGATGGGGCTGAAGTTCGGCGATCACGGTGATGCGGTCAAGGCGCTGCAGCGTGGTCTGAACAAGCTGGGCTCGCTGCTCCTCATCGACGGCGACTTCGGTCCCGGCACTCGCGAGGCGGTGGCCGACGCGCGCGTCACGCTGAATCTCCCGGGGCCGGCCGACGTCGTCGACGACGCGTTCCAGACCGCGGTCACCCGGGCCGTCGACCCGTTCCCGGCCCTCACCGCGGCCGGCGTGACGTTCATCGCGCGCGAGGAAGTGTCGAGTCCCGACCTGTATCGCAGGCTCTATTGCCGCCCCATCTGGCCCGGCGGTGAGAGCGGCATCACCATCGGGATCGGGTACGACCTGCGCTTCGTCGACGCGGCGGCGTTCAAGGCGGACTGGGGCGCGCACCTGTCGTCGGACACCCTCGCCGCGCTGGCGTCCCTGCTCGGCAAGCAGGGATCGGACGGGCTGCTCAAGCCGGTGTGCGAGGTCGTCAACGTGCCGCTTCCCGCCGCGATGGCGGTGCTCGTCCGCCGTCTGCTTCCCACCTACATGGCGCGGGCTCGCGCTGCGTACCCGCAGATCGACGCCTTGCCGCCCGCGCGTCAGGCCGCCCTGACGAGCCTCGTGTACAACCGCGGGGCGGGACTGCAGGACACGAAGCCGCTCGAGCTGCAGAACCGGCGCGAGATGCGGGAGATCCAGCGCTTGCTTGCGTCGGGCCGCGTCGACGACGTGGCGGAGCAGATCGACGCCATGGTCCGGCTGTGGGACCCGGCGAAGGCGGGCGGGCTCATCAAGCGCCGACGCCGCGAGGCCACCCTCTGGCGCGCCGGCTTCGAGGCGCTGCAGCTCGCGTGACCGACGCGATCACATCGCGGGCAAGACGTCCTTGGTGAAGCGCTCGAGCTGGGCGAGCTGGTTGTCGCCCACGAACCGCACGCACAGATCCGTGACGCCCGCCGCGGCGTAGCGCTTCAGCGCGGTGATCACCGCGTCGGCGGGGCCCAGGCCGAGCAGGCCGCGCGTGTGGACGCCGCCGCCGTAGTAGACGGCGAGGAACTCCGTCACCTCGCGAAAGGCGCGATCGACGTCGTCGCTCATGCGCACGGTCGTGTAGACGCAGAGCGGAAAGCCGGGCAGCGATCGTCCGTGCCGCGCGAGCGCCTCGTCGGCGCGCTCGCGCACGACGCGACACTCCGCGTCGTCGAGATACGTCGTGATGATGCCGTCGCCCGGCCGGGCGAGGCGCGCGAAGCGTTCGAACTGCGCGGGGATGATCTCGCCCCGGTTGCCGGCCGTGATGAGCAGCGGCGGTCCGCTCTCCGTCCACGGGAGCGGACCGATGGTGTGTTCCTGCAGCGCGAACCCGGCGCCCGTGTAGGTCACCGGCTCGCCGCGCCACAGCATCCGCCAGACCTCGATGTGCTCCTCGAGCCGTCGGGCGCGGCGCTTGTGGTCCATGCCGCACGCGGCCCACTCGCGCTCCGCCGAGGGCAAACTCCAGCCGACGCCGAGGCCGAGGACGAGACGGCCGCCCGTGAGCTGATCGACGTTGGCGAGCTGGTGGGCCAGCACGACGGGCTGGCGCAGCGCGGGCAGCAGCACCGCGGTCCCGAGCCGCACGTGCTCGGTCATCGCGCCGATGTAGGCGAGCGTCGTGACGGCGTCGAGACGCGGCTTGGCCACGATGCTGTCGCCGACCCACACCGCGTCGTAACCCGCCTCGTCGGCGTGACGCGCCATCGCCCACGCCTCGTCCAGCGGCGGACGCCGCGCCGATTCCATGATGACGCCGCGAGTGGGAATGAGCACACCGACGCGCATGGGCCGCCTCCTCCTGCGAGAAGTGTAGTCCCGGCGTCGAGGCGCCCGGGGCGCGATCCGGTATACTTCGCGCAGCACGCCCGCGAGCGGCACATCCCGCGTCCCGAAAAGGAGAACCCGTGGAGCTCGATCCCGAGACCGCGACCACGACGGCGCTCTACAAGCTGATGATCGGCTCCGTGGTGCCGCGGCCCATCGCCTGGGTGTCGTCCGTCGACGCGGCCGGGGTCCGGAATCTCGCGCCGTTCAGCTACTTCATGGCCATCGGGCACGAGCCGCCCACCATCGCGTTCTCCGTCGGGCCACGGGGCGGTGATACGGGGGGCGGCGTGGTGGGGAAGAAGGACACGCTGGCCAACGTGGAGGCGCTGCGCGAGTGGGTCGTCAACGTCGTCGACGACGACACGGCGGAGCGCATGAACATCACGTCGGGGGACTACGGCGCCGACGTCGACGAGTTCGAGCTGGCGCGACTGACGCCGGCGCCCAGCATGAAGGTGAAGCCCCCGCGCGTGGCCGAGGCGCCCATCAACATGGAGTGCCGGCTGCGCCAGATCGTGCCCGTGGGCAAGCACACGCTGGTCATCGGCGACATCGTGCACTTCCACGTGCGCGACGACGTGTTCGACGCCAAGACCGGCCGCATCGACATGCACAAACTCCGCCCGCTCGGCCGTCTCGCCGGCAACATGTACTCGCACATCAACGCGATCTTCGAGATGAAGCGTCCGAGCGATACCTACATCGGCTGAGCGGTGAAGCGGGGGCCCGTGCGTCGGGCCCCCAGTCTCGTCGTTACTGGAGCGGGGAGAACGCGGCGGGCAGCACGATCTTCGTCTCCTGCGTGAGCAGCGAGTCGCCGCCTCCCGGCGGCGGCCAGATCCCCTTCTGACGCGCCTCGTTCCGGATGTTCATCCGCTGGTCCATGCTCTCGTAGGCCCAGATGTGGATGAACTTGTTGGGCTGACCGAGATCGCACAGTCCCGCCGTCACGAGCGGCGAGAGCTTGACCCGCGCGGGGAGGGCGGCTTCCCAGCGCTTCTTCAGATCGGGCTGCGTCCCCTGCCGGAGGCCGTAGGAGCGCACCTCGAAGACGGGACCGACCTTGCCCGTCTTGATCGGCGGCACGAAGTCGAAGGGCTGCAGGACCTCGGCCCTCATGTGGAGGATGAACTCCGCGATCTTGGGCGGCCAGTTCGCGTCCTTGGCCGCGTCGGCGCGGATCTTGTCCCGCTCGGCGAGATTCTCGTACGGCCAGACGTGGATGATCTCGTTGAGTGGCCCGACCTCGCTGTGCCAGAAGGCGGCGAGCGGCGAGTACTTCTTGCGGTACTCGTACGCGTCGCCGAACCGCTTCTCCACTTCGCCGACGCTTCCGGGCTTGAGCTGGTAGGTGCGGATCTCGTAGATCATGGGACGCTCCTTTCGGCTCGGAGAGTACCACGCACGCGTGGATGCGAGCCCGCGCGTCCGGCAGGTCCACGTCGAGGTCGTGGCGGGATAGAATCCCCGTGGAGGATCAGCCATGAGCCATGCCGCCCCCGCCCTCAGTCACTTCGGCATCCACGTGACCGACATCGATCGGATGGTCGACTTCTACACCGACGTCCTCGGCCTCGTCGTCACCGATCGCGGCGTGCTCGACGAGACCGGCCGTCAGCTCGCGTTCCTCTCGCGTGATCCCGACGAGCACCACCAGCTGGTGCTGGTCACGGGACGGCCCGCCAACGAGGCAGGCATGAACGTGGTCAACCAGATCTCGTTCAAGCTGCCCACGCTCGAGGATCTGAAAGACATGCACGCCCGCGTGCAGAAGACCGGTGTCGAGCAGTTCCGCATCGTGACGCACGGCAACGCGTGGTCGATCTACTTCTCCGATCCCGAGGGCAACCGCGTCGAGGTCTTCGTCGACACGCCCTGGCACACGCGTCAGCCGTTCGCGGAGCCGTTCGACATCACCGCGCCGACGGAGACGATCCTCGCCGAGACGGAGGCGCTCTGTCGTCGCCGCCCGGACTTCGCGACGCGCGCGGACTGGCGCAAGCGCATCAGCGAGAAGATGGGGGTGCCGGCATGAGGCTCGACGGCAAGGTCGCGATCGTCACCGGCGCGGCGAGCGGCATGGGCCGCGCCGAGGCCATCCTGTTCGCACGCGAGGGCGCCCGCGTCGTCGTGGCCGATCTCCTCGAGGCGGAAGGCAAGGACGTGGTCGATACCATCACGAAGGCCAACGGCCAGGCCCGCTTCGTGAAGCTCGACGTGACGAGCGAGAGGGCGTGGCAGGACGCGGTCGCCGCCGCCGTCTCGACCTACGGCAAGCTCGACATCCTCGTGAACAATGCCGGCGTGAGCGGTGGCATCGCGCCCGACGTCATGGACGTCGCGGGCTGGGACACCCTGATGAACGTCAACGCCAAGGGCGTGTTCCTGGGGATGAAGTACGCGCAGGCGGCCATGGCGAAGACAGGCGGCGGGTCGATCGTGAACATCTCGTCGATCTCGGGCTTCGTCGGCCAGGACCGGATCCACATGGGCTACAACGCCTCGAAGGGCGCCGTGCGGATCATGACGAAGTCGGCCGCGGTGCAGTTCGCGAAGGACGGGATCCGCGTGAACTCCGTGCATCCCGGCATCCTGCCCCCGATGCGCACGTCGGTGGCGTCGGCCGATCCGGTGTGGCGCGAGAAGACGCTGCGCGCGGTCCCGATGAAGCGCGAAGGACGCGTCGAGGAAGTGGCGCACGCGGTGCTGTTCCTCGCCTCGGACGACGCGTCCTACATCACGGGCATCGAGGTGCCCGTCGACGGCGGATTCCTGGCCGTCTGATCGCGCCGATGCACTTCGGCGTGTTCATGGAGGAGATGCGGCGCGGCGCCTCGCACGGCGAGGCCATCCGCGACGCGCTCGAGCTCGCCGACGCCGCCGAGGCGCTGGGGCTGCACGGCGTGTGGCTGGGCGAGCTGCACTTCATGCCGCGGCGCTCGGCGCTACCCGCGGTGTGGCCGCTCATCAGCGCCATGGCGACCCGCACGCGTCGCCTCCGCATCGGGACCGCCGTGTGCGTGCTGCCCCTGGCCCATCCGCTCCGCACGGCGGAGGAAGTGGCCACCGTCGATCACATCAGCCAGGGGCGCTTCGACTTCGGCGTGGGACGCAGCGGCGCGGCCCGCACGTACGACCAGCTCGAGGTGCCCTACGCCGAGAGCCAGGCGCGCTTCCTCGAAGCGCTCGCGGTGATCCGCGAGGCGTGGAAGGGCGAGCCGTTCACGTTCCGGGGCGCGTTCTACCGCATGGACAAGGTCACCGTGTCGCCCCAGCCGTACCAGCGACCGCATCCGCCCATCCGCATGGCGGCGACGACGCCGGACACGTTCATCCAGGTCGCGCGCATGGGCCTGCCGATCTTCGTCGGCCTGCGCGGCACGGACATCGCGGAGCTCGCGCTGCAGATCCAGAGCTATCGCGCCGCGTGGCACGAGAGCGGCCACGCCGGCGACGGCGACGTCTACCTGCGCATCCCGCTGTACGCGGCGGCGACGGAGAAGGCGGCCCTCGAGGAGGCGCGCGAGACGATAGTCTACTACTTCCAGCGCCAGGCCGATCTCTCGCGGAACTGGTCGATGCGCGGCCCGGAGACAACGGAGGCCGACCGACTCCGCGCCGCGGATCGCCTCGCCAATCTCCCCTACGAGCACATCCTCCAGCAGAAGGTCGCCTTCGGATCGGCCCCCGCGCTCGTGGATCGTCTCGGCCACCTCACCAAGGAGCTCGGCCTCAACGGCTTCGTGTTCGAGATGAATCCCGGCGGCATGCTCTCGAACGAGCAGATCCTGCGGACGGCGCGCATCCTCGCCCGCGAGGTGGTGCCGGCGCTGACGTGACGGTGGCTCGGCGTCACGGCGGCGATGCTGTAACGTTGCGCGAGGGAACGCGATGCTGAGCGCGGCCGACAACGAGATCCTGACGCAGACGGGCGCAGGCACGCCCATGGGCGAGCTGTTCCGTCGCTTCTGGCTGCCCGTGCTGCTCTCGCAGGAGATCGCCGAGCCCGACGGTGCACCGCTGCGCGTGAAGCTGCTCGGCGAGGACCTCGTCGCGTTCCGCGACACCGATGGACGCGTCGGCCTGCTCGAGCCGCGCTGCGCCCATCGCGGCGCCCATCTCTTCTTCGGACGCAACGAGGCGTGCGGGCTTCGCTGCGCGTATCACGGCTGGAAGTACGACGTGACGGGGCGGTGCGTGGAGGTACCCACGCTCCCCGCGGACAGCCGCTACAAGGACGCCATCCGGCTCACCGCGTATCCGACGCGGGAGTGGGGCGACTTCGTGTGGGCGTATCTCGGGCCGCCCGAGCGCATGCCCGCCCTGCCCCAGCTCGAGTTCGCTCTGCTGCCCGCCGCGCACCGCTTCGTGTCGAAGAAGCTGCAGCAGTGCAACTGGGCCCAGTCCTGCGAGGGCGCGCTCGACACCGCGCACTTCTCGTTCCTGCACATGCCGGTCGCCTCCACCGTCGACGCCGACTCCGTCATCCGTCGCACGTCGGTGGACGGCGATCGCACGCGGTGGATGCGCGACGACCCCATGCCGGAGTTCCACATCACGCCGCACGACGCGGGCCTCGCCATCGGCGCCTCGCGACGCGCGAACGGCGCCGACCGGTACTGGCGCATCGCGCAGTTCCTCCTGCCCAATCACGCCTACGCGCCGAATCCGCTGCCCGGCGAGGTCTACCACGGCCAGACATGGGTGCCGATCACCGACGAGCTCTGCTGGGTCTACTGCTACAGCTGGAATCCCGAGCGTCCCTTCTCCGACGCCGAGCGGGCGCGGCTGCGCGGCGGCGCGAGCATCCACGCGCACGTCGACGAGCGCTGGGTGCCGATCCGCAACCGCGACAACGACTACCTGATCGATCGCGTCGACCAGAAGCAGCGCACGTACACGGGGATCGAGGGCGTCTCCGAGCAGGACGCCTGCATCCAGGACAGTCAGGGCGTCATCGCCGATCGCACGCGCGAGCACCTCGGGCCCACGGACGCAGGGATCATCCAGTTCCGACGGGTCATGCTGGGCGCGGCGCGCGCGCTCCAGGCGGGTGTCGAGCCAGCGGCCGCGGCCAGCGCGGGCGCGTACCGTGTGCGCTCGGGCAGCATCGTGACGGATGGCGCGGTGGCCTTCCCCGACGTGATGCGCCAGCGGTTCGGCGATCCGATCGGGCGTGTGACCGGCGCGTGACGGAGTCCGCGGCGCCGACGCGCGTCGGCGAGCTTCTTCCCGGACCGCGCATCCTCATGGGACCCGGCCCGTCGATGGCCGACCCGCGGGTGCTGCGCGCGATGTCGACGCCGCTCCTCGGGCAGTTCGATCCCGAGTTCACCGCGATCATGAACGACGTCGTGACGTTGACGCGTCGGGCGTTCGCCACGACGAACCGTCACGCCTTCCCCGTTCCCGGCACGGGCCGCGCCGGCCTCGAGGCCGCCATCGTCTCGCTCGTGGAGCCGGGCGATCGCGTGCTCGTGGGCGAGTGCGGCCGCTTCGGGATCCTCCTGGAGGAGATCGCCGCACGCGCGGGCGCGGACGTCAGCGTGGTGCGCGGCGCGTGGGGCCGCGCGCTCGCCCCCGAGGCGATCGAGGCCTCGCTCCGCGGCGCGCGCACGGCCCTGGTCGCGATCGTGCACGGCGAGACGTCGACCGGCGTCCTGCAGCCGCTCGCCGACCTCGCACGCCTCGCCCACGCGCACGGCGCGCTGCTCGTCGCGGACAGCGTCGTCACGCTCGGCGGCGCCGAGGTCGCCGTCGATGACTGGGACGTCGACGTGTGCGTGGCCGGCACGCAGAAGTGTCTGTCCTGTCCGTCGGGACTGGCGCCCGTCACGTACAGCGCGCGCGCCGCGGACGTGATGGCGAGGCGCCGAACGAAGGTGCGCAGCAACTACCTCGACCTGGGACAGCTCGCGGAGTACTGGAGCGCCGCGCGCTACAACCACCACACCGCGCCCACCGCGATGGTGTACGGGTTACGCGAGGCGCTCCGTGCGTTCGACGACGAAGGCCACGCGGCGCGCTTTGCGCGCCACCGCCTGCACGGGGACGCGCTGCGCGCCGGCATCGCCGCGCTCGGCCTCGGTCTCTTCGGCGCCGAACCGGCGGAGCGTCGCCTGCCGTTCCTGACGCCGGTGGTCGTGCCGACCGGGATCGACGACCTCCGCGTGCGCGCGCAGCTCATCGACGACTTCGGCATCGAGATCGGCGCCGCCTTCGGTCCGCTCCAGGGCCGGGTCTGGCGCATCGGCACCATGGGCGCGTCGGCGTCGCGCCGCAACGTGCTGACATGCCTGGTCGCGCTCGAGCATGTCCTGCGCGCCCAGGGCTGGACGTGCGAGCCGGGCGCCGCCGTCGACGCGGCGAAGCGATGGTATCGCGAGGCAGGCGTCGGCGACGTTGCCGTCGAGGAGAGTCTGGGGGCCGAGGGCATCGGCCACATCGCTGCCCCGTCGCGGGATGTCGTGGGTGTCGTAAAGGAGAAAGACTGATGCAACACGCAGTCGCAATGCTCGTCGTCGTCGCCCTGATCGGTGTGGGAGGCTGCGCCTCGACACCGGCTCCAGAACCGCCGAGCGCCCGCGCCGTCGTGCCGGTGCAGCGGGTCGCCATCGTGGCGAGCGGCGAGAGCAAGTTCACCGTGTCGACCGACGGCACGGGCCAGGCC
>JBKPPN010000233.1:0-9243 GCA_046733575.1 Candidatus Methylomirabilota bacterium
CGCGTATCTACCGCCTCGGCGAAACCGTCCGCGTAGAGTTCACCAGCGAGACCGTCGTCCTCGTTCCCTCGGAACGCGGCGCGACTTAGAGCATCCGGCCACGCAGCCCGAGGGCACGGCGCGGCTGCGCCGCGCCGTCTCCGAGACGCCAGGGAAGCACACGGGGCCGTCGAGGCCGCCGTGCCTAGAAGATGTACGTCTTGTCTTGCTCGAGGATCTGGATGCGGTTGCCCGGGATGAGGGCGAGCTCCTCCGCCGTCTCCTCGTAGAACTGCGGCTTGACGTGGAAGACGAGGACGGGGACGTCGTCGGGCAGCTTGTCCATCTCGCGCATGATCAGCTCCGGGGTCATGTGCCGGGCGATCACGGCGAGTTCACGGAGGCGATTGGGGAATGCGCACTCGAGGATGATGCCCTTGATGCCCGACAGCCCCCGGGCCGTCTTCCAGATCTCCTCGGTGGGCCCGGTGTCGCCCGAATAGATCAGTCCCTCGGAGCCGTCGTGGACCACGAAGCCGGTCGCGGGCACGGTGTGGGTCACGGGCACGGGCGTCACCCAGAGATCGCCGACGCGCTGCTCGGCATCCTCCACGAGCGTGCGGAACTTGATGGTCGGCCGGTCGAGGCGCGGGATCTTCGTGAAGTCGGGCCAGATGACGTTGTTGAAGACGGCGGAGCGGAGGGCATCGATCACGGGCTCGAGGCTCGCGATCGTCACCGGCGGACGGTCCTCCATGCACGCCAGCGTCTCGGTCAGGTAGACCAGGCCCGCGATGTGGTCGAGGTGAGAGTGCGAGATCACCGCGTGCTCGATCTCAAGCTGCTCTGGAACGGTGAGGGCCCCTGTGACGGTGCCTGCGTCGATGAGGACCTTGTCGTTGATCAGGAAGGCGGACGGCCGCTGGCCCAGCGCTTCGCTCCCGAAGGCGCCAAGAACGCGGACTTTCATCGGACGACGATACTAGCATACGATCGTCAGGATGCCCGTGCGGCGCTCGGTAGGCGACGTCATACCCATGAGGCTCATGGGCGGCATCGCGGCGGCGGTCCTCGTCGTCGGGCTCGCCGGCTCGGGGCACCTGGAGTCACTCGAGCACTGGGCGCTCGACCGCCTGTTCGACGTCCGCGGGCCTCGCACGCCGGTCGCCCCCATCGTCATCGTGAGCGTGGACGAGGCGAGCTTCCAGGAACTGAACCTGGCGTGGCCCTTTCCCCGCGCGCTCCATGCGCAACTCGTGGATCGCATCGCCGCGGGCAAGCCGCTCGCCATTGCGCTCGACCTGATCCTGGACGCGCCGTCGGCGCGCGGAGAAGCGGACGACGTCGCGCTGGGCGCAGCGGTGGCGCGTGCCGGCAACGTCGTGCTCGCCGCGGCGCACTTCGCGGAGTTCACTGACGGCCTGCTGCGCGAGGGCTCCAACTTCCCCCTGCCGGTGATCCGCGAGGGCGCGGCGGCGGTCGCGCCCATCAACCTCATGCACGACCGCGACGGCCACGTCCGTCGTGGGCCGCAGCGCGTGCGCCTCGGGGCCGACTGGTTCGACGCGCTCGACGTCGTGCTCGCCCGGAGGCTCGGCGCGCGCGGTGTGCGCGTCGCGCCGCTCCCGCGCGAGGCGGACGTGCTAATCAACTTCCGGGGCGCTCCGGGCACGTTTCCCTCGACGTCGTACTACCGCGTCCTCAACGGCGAGGTCCCGCCCGACGTCTTCCGGGACAAGATCGTCTACGTCGGTCCCACCAGCATCGTGCTGCACGACGTGTTCGCCACCGCGTTCGCGCGCGCGGGCGACATGCCGGGCGTCGAGATCCACGCCAACCTACTCGACACGTACGTGCGGGGCGACGCGCTTCGCGAGGTCCCGACCTCGATGACGACCGCCGTGGCGGCAGTGGCCGCGGTGCTCGGCGGGTGCCTCGTCGTGCGCCTGCACGCGCTGCGCGCCGCCGTCGTGGTCGTGCTCGCGTGGGGCCTGCTCGCGTCGGCGACGGTGGTCGCCTTCGCCTGGGGCGACGTCTGGCTGCGCGCGATGGCGGCCACGATCGGCCTCGGACTCGGCTTCGGCGCCACCGTGGTGGAGCACTTCATCCGCGAGCAGCGCGAGAAGCGCCGCCTGTCGCAGTTCTTCTCGCCGGACGTGCTCCGCGCCGTGGTGCGCGGACGCGGCGCGATGAGCCTCGCGTCGTCCCGGCGCACCCTCACGGTCCTGTTCTCCGACATCCGGGGCTTCACCTCGATGGCCGAGAAGCTGGAGCCGGAGGAAGTGGCCGCGATGCTGAGCGAGTACCTCACCGAGATGACCGAGATCGTGTTCCGCCACGGCGGCACCGTCGACAAGTACATCGGTGACTGCGTCATGGCGCTCTACAACGTGCCCTTCGAGGATCCCCACCACGCCGTGCGTGCCGTCCAGACGGCGCTCGACTTCCAGGAGCGCACGCTCGCGGTGTCGCAGCGCTGGGAGGAGCGCGTCGGCGTGAGCATCCGGAACGGCGTCGGCATCAACACCGGTGAGGCCATCGTCGGCACGCTGGGGTCGCGTCAGCGCCTCGAGTACACGGCGATCGGCGACACCGTCAATCTGGCCGCGCGACTGGAGTCGCTCACCAAGGAGTACGGCGCGGGTATCATCGTGAGCGAATCGACGTACGCTGCGGTGAGGGGACACTTCCTGACGCGCGAGCTCGGCGCGGTGACGGTGAAGGGCAAGACGCGACCCGTCAAGATCTACGCCGTCGTGCCGGGCGACCTGCGACAGTATCCGCGCACGTCGGTCGCGACGGCGGGCCGGCTCGTCGCCATCGAGGGCGATCGCGCGTGCGAGGTGCGCGTGCGCGACATCAGCGACGGCGGGATGGCCATCACCGACGTGCCGACCGACTGGCTGACGGGCGCCAAGGTCGAGATTCGCTGCGAGGGCGGCGGGCTGGCCGGACCGCTCGTCGCGCACGGTATCATCGTGTGGCGGCACGACGACGCCGCGGGCATCGCGTACACGGAACCGCCGCTGACACCCGAGCCGCCGCCGCTGACGGCAGCCCGGCTGGCCACTGGCGCAGCAGACAGCCCGCGAGACCGCCGGCTGACGGAGTGATATGAGCGACAGCGAGTTCGACTACCCGATCATGGCCCGGGCCCTCATCGTCGGCGACAAGGACACGGTCGCGCGCAAGACGCGGGAGGGCCTCGACCAGGACATCGACCCGAAGGCGCTCATCTTCCGCGGTCTCATCCCCGGCATGGACGTGGTGGGGGAGAAGTTCCGGCGCAACGAGTACTACGTCCCCCAGGTGCTGCTCTCCGCCCGCGCGATGTACGCCGGCCTCGATCTGCTGAAGCCGCTCATCACCGCCAGTGCGCGCGCTGGGGAGTACGTCGGCACGGTCGTGATCGGAACCGCGCAGGGTGATCTCCACGACATCGGCAAGAACCTGGTGGCCATGATGCTGGAGGGCGCGGGGTTCAAGGTCGCCAACCTGGGACGCGACGTGGCGCCGGAGAAGTTCGTGGCCGCCGTCGAGGAGCACGACGCCAACATCGTCGGCATCTCCGCCCTCATGACGACGACGATGCCGGCCATGAAGCGCACCATCGACGCGCTGATCAAGGCCGGGCTGCGCGACCGCGTGAAGGTGATGGTGGGCGGCGCGCCCGTGAGCCAGGCCTTTGCCGACGAGATCGGCGCCGACGGCTACGCGCGGGACTCGACGCTCGCGGTGGTGAAGGCCAAGGCGCTCGTGAACGCGATGGCCGCGTCGTGAACGCGCGCGGCTGGGACGTCGTGCAGCGGGTGAAGGCGGGCGAGCGCCTCGTCTTCGACGGCGGGTACGGCACGATGCTGTTCGCGGCCGGTCTCGTCAACGGCGCCTGCCCGGAGCTGTGGAACGACACGCACGCGGACGTCGTGCGCGGCATCCACCAGGGCTACTTCGACGCCGGCAGCGACATCGTCGAGACGAACACCTTCGGGGGCACGCGTCTCAAGCTGAACGAGTACCGGATCGGCGACCGGACGCGTGAGCTCAACGTCAAGGGCGCGCAGCTCGCCCGCGCTGCCGCCCCGGTGCACGGCTACGTGGCCGGGTCGATCGGCCCGACGAGCCGGTTGCCCGCGGAGTACGAGCCGCTCGGCGACACGACGGACGAGGAGTACTTCGAGACGTTCCGCGAGCAGGCTGCCGCGCTCGCCGAGGGGGGCGTCGATCTGTTCGCGGTGGAGACGATGATGTTCCCGCAGGAGGCGGTGGCCGCGATCCGCGCGTGCAAGGCCGTGGCCGACCTGCCCGTCATGGCGACCATGTTCTTCCAGTTCGAGGAGCTGCACGACCGCGACCGCACGATGTGGGGCGAGAGTCCCGCCGAGGTGGCCAAGAATCTGCTCGCGGCCGGCGCCGACGTGGTCGGCATGAACTGCGGACGCGGGCCCGACCGGGCGATCGTCATCATCCGCGAGATGCGCGCCGTCACCGACGCGCCCCTGGTGGCCTACCCCAACGCCGGACTGCCCGTGACGACCGGCGACACCGTGACGTACGAGCTGGGCCCGGACGAGATGGCGCATGACTATCCCGCGCTGATCGAGGCCGGGGCGAGCATCGTGGGCGCGTGCTGCGGCTCGGATGCGCGGCACATCGCGCGGATCGCGGAGGTCGTGCGAGCGCGTCGCGGCGCGTAGCGTCCGGGTGCTCCCGCTCGGGCCGCGCGTTCTCGACGACATCCCGCTCGCGATCGATCCCGCGGAGGTGCTCCGCTTCCAGGGATATCAGCGCGGCCGCGACATGCCCACGCCGGACGTCGACGCGCTGCTTCAGGAGGCGCTCGACGTCGGCCGTCGGCTGATGACGCCGCGGGCCCTCGTCCGCTGGTTCCCCTCCGCCGCCGGTGGCGCGGACACGCTCCGGCTGGGCGATGCCGCGCTCGTCGTCCCCGGGATCGATCGCGCGTGGGGTGCCGTGGAGTGGGTCGGCGTGGCCATCTGCACCATCGGGGCCGCCCTCGAGGAGCGCGCGAGCGCGCTGTGGGAGTCGCGCGAGCTGCCCCTCGCCATGATGCTCGACAGCGTCGGCTCGGGGGCGGTGGAGAGTCTTGCCGAGCACGTGAACGATGTCCTGTGCGGCGAGGGCGTGCCGCACGGCCTGCGCGTCACGAACCGCATGAGTCCCGGCTACGGCGCGTGGGACGTGGCCGACCAGCGTCGTGTCTTCGCGCTCTGCCCCGGCGACCGCGTCGGCGTCACGCTGAACGAGGCGTGCTTCATGACGCCGACGAAGTCGATCTCGCTGCTGGTGGGTGCGGGCCACGCGGCCCGCGTGGATCACTACTTCAGCCAGTGCGCTCGCTGCTGGATGCGCGACTGCGCCTACCGTCGCGTGCCGGCGCGCGGGACCGTCCATCGCGCCGCCACGTCGGAGGAAGCCCGTCCCGCGGTCTGAGCGTCCCGAAGCGGATGGTAGGATGTCGTGATGCAGCCGAGGAACGTGATCCTCGTCGGCTTCATGGGGGCCGGGAAGTCGGTCTGCGGCCGTCTCCTCGCTCGCCGGCTCGGTCGCTGCTTCGTGGAGACCGACGACATGATCGTCGCGCGTGAGGGTCGTTCCATCCCCGAGATCTTCAGCCAGCACGGCGAGGCGCATTTCCGGCAGCTCGAGGCCGACACGGTCGACGCGCTCGCGCTCAAGTCGGGCGACGTCATCGCCACGGGCGGCGGGTTGCCGTGCCGCGACGGGCGCATCGACGCCCTGAAGCGTCTGGGCATCGTGGTCTGGCTGCGCGGTCCTATTCGTCACCTCGTCGAGCGCGCCCGGCGGATGGGCGCGCGTCCGATGCTGGACGGCCGCTCGCTGGACGAGGTCGAGGCACTGTATCGCCAGCGCGAGCCGTACTACGCGCAGGCCGACGTGATCGTCGACACGGCGGACGCCGGTCCTGATCAGGTCGTGGGCCGGATCCTCGCCGCGCTGCGGGAGCACGATCTCTCCCGCGTGTAAGGGCAGGACCGATGCGGCGTGCCGCGCCCGGCACGCACGAGGAGCGTGATGGCAGCCATCGAACCCACCGACCTCACGGCGCTCGAGGCCGCCGTCATGATCCGCGCGGGCCGCCTGTCCTCCGTCGAGCTGGTCCAGTCGTGCCTGGCCCGCATCCGTCGGCTGGACCCCGTGCTGCAGGCCTGGGTGCACCTGGATGACGCGGGCGCCCTCGCGACCGCCAAGGAGCGCGACGCGCAGGCGGCGGCGGGGCGGGTGTGCGGCGCGCTGCACGGCGTGCCCGTCGGGATCAAGGACATCTTCCACGTCGCGGGCATGCCGACGCGCGCGGGCGCCAAGGCGTTCGCGCACAGCGAGCCGCGCGAGGACGCGACCTCGGTGGCGCGACTCCGCGCGGCGGGCGCGGTCATCCTCGGCAAGACGCACACGACGCAGTTCGCGTATCGCGATCCCGCGCCGACGCGCAATCCGTGGAATCCCGAGCACACGCCGGGCGGGTCGTCCGCGGGCTCCGGCGCCGGTGTGGCCGCGCGCATGGTGCCGCTCGCGCTCGGATCGCAGACCGTCGGTTCGGTGCTGCGCCCCGCCGCCTACAACGGCGTGGTGGGGTTCAAGGGCACGCACGGTCTGGTCCCGGCCGACGGCGTGATCCCGCTCGCGTGGTCGCTCGATCACGTCGGCGTCTTCGCGCGCGCCGTCTTCGACGTCACCACCACGCTCGGTGTGCTCGTCGGTACGGACGTGATGCCGTCCGTCGTCGCCACGCCCCGCATCGCGCTCGCGCCGGAGCTGGTCGCCCGGGTCGATGCGGACACCGCGGCGAACGTCGCGGCGGCGGCCAACGCGTTCGCGCGCGCGGGGGCGACCGTCGTCGAGGTCAAGCTGCCCGCGTCGTTCGGGCAGATCGGTGAGGCCGGCCTCGTGCTGCTCGAGGCGGAGACGGCCACCTATCACGAGGCGGCGTACCGCCGTCACGCCGCCGATTTCGGACCCGGCATCGGCGAGGCGGTGAAGGCGGGGCTGGCTCGCTCGGCCACGGAGTACATCGCCGCCGATCGTGCCCGTCACGCGTTCCGCGACGACGTGATGCCGCTCCTCGCGGGCGTCGACGCGTTGCTGTCGCCCACCGCGCCGAGCGTCGCTCCGGCCGGACTCTCGAATACCGGCGATGCATCGCTGTGCGGGCCGTGGAGCTCGGCCGGCGTGCCATCGATCTCGCTTCCGAGCGGCGTGTCGCGCGCCGGGCTCCCGCACGCCGTCCAGCTCGTGGCCGCCGCCGGTCGCGACACGCGGCTGCTCGGTGTGGCCGCGTGGTGCGAACGGGTGCTGGGATTCGCGGCGCGGCCGCCCCTGTGAGCGACCGCCGCGCATCGGCGTCCCGGGTGTAGCGCACGATGCTCGATCTGAAGCTCGAGGGCGGACTCGTCATCGACGGCACCGGCGCGGCCGGCTCGCGCGCCGACGTGGGAATCCGGGACGATGCCGTCGTCGCCATCGGCGATCTGGGACGCGAGCACGCCGGCACCCGGATCAACGTCTCGGGCAAGGTCGTCGCGCCGGGGTTCATCGACATCCACTCGCACTCCGACTGGCGGCTCTGGGGCAACCGCCGCGCCGAGTCGAAGATCCGCCAGGGGGTGACGACCGAGGTCGTGGGCAACTGCGGCTTCTCGCCCGCGCCCGTGTCGACCGAGTATCTCGACGATCTCCGCGGCTTCGCCCTCTACCTGCCGCGCGCGATGGACTTCCGCTGGCGCTCGATGGCCGAGTACCTGCGCGCGTTCGACGCCGAGGGCACCGCGGTGAACGTCGCGCAGCTGCTCGGCCACGGCGCGGTGCGGATCGCCGCCATGGGGTTCGCGCGTCGCGCGCCGACCGCGGGTGAGCTCGCCCGCATGCGCTCCCTCGTGCGCGCCGGGATGGAGGAGGGCGCGTGGGGACTCTCCACGGGATTGATCTACGCGCCGGGCTCGTATGCCGAGACGGCGGAGTTGATCGCGCTGGCGCGTGAGCTCCGGCCTCAGCGCGGCGTCTACGCCAGCCACATCCGCGGCGAGGGCGCCACGCTGCTCGACGCCGTGGACGAGGCGATCCGCATCGGTCGCGAGGGCGACGTCCCGGTCGAGATCAGCCACCTCAAGGCGGCGGGGCGACCGAACTGGGGTCGCGTCGTCGACGCGCTCGCCCGCATCGATGCCGCCCAGGCGGAGGGCGTCGACGTGAGCGCCGACGTCTATCCGTACACCGCCTCCAGCACCACCCTGCGCACGCTGCTGCCCGACTGGGCTCTCGAGGGCGGGATCGACGCGATGCTGAAGCGGCTCGGCGATCCCGAGCTGCGCGCCCGCATCCGCGCGGACGTCGAGACACCGGAGTCGGGACAGGGCCTCGTGGCCCGCGTCGGCTGGGACAACGTCATGGTGGCGTCGTCCCCGCACCGTCGCGACGCCGAGGGCCGGCGCATGACGGACGTCGCGGCCGCGCGGGGCCTCGATCCCCTGGACGCCGCCATGGAGCTCATCGTGGCCGAGGGCGGCAAGGGACACATGATCCTGTTCCAGCTCGACGAGCGCGACGTCCGCCGCGTTCTCGTCCACCCGCGCGTCATGATCGGCTCCGATGGCTACGCGCTGGCCCCGACCGGCGAGATGTCGGGCGGCGTGCCGCACCCGCGCAGCTACGGAACCTTTCCGCGCGTGCTCGGCGCGTACACGCGCGACGAGCGCCTCTTCGGCTTGCCCCAGGCGGTGCACAAGATGACCGGTCTCCCCGCGTCGCGGCTCGGCCTGCGCGATCGCGGCGTGCTGCGCGTGGGCGCTCGCGCCGACATCACGGTCTTCGACGCGCGACGCGTGGCCGACGTCGCCACGTACGAGCAGCCGCATCGCTATCCCGAGGGCATCGAGTACGTCATCGTGAACGGGCGGCTCGTCATCAAGGGAGGGCAGCACACCGGCAGCCTTCCCGGACGCGTCCTCACGCCGTCATGAAGATCGGCCGCGTCTTTCCCGATCTGCTCACCGCACTCGGGACGGCGACATCGGTCGAGGACGGCCTGCGCCAGACGGTGCGACGTCTCGTGCGTCTCACCGCCGCGACGGCGGGCGTACTCGTGTTCCGACCCCCACGCGGGCCCGACATCGTGGTGACCGCGGGCCCGCGCGCGCTCGCGCCCGCCCTCGACGCGTGGCTGCGCGCGACGGTGCGCGTCCCCGCCCGCGCCGTGCGGCGCGTGCGAGCGAGAGTGCCCGCCAGCAC
>JBKPPN010000234.1:0-4987 GCA_046733575.1 Candidatus Methylomirabilota bacterium
CGGCCGTACTTCGTCGCGTTCTTCCCCCTCGAGCATCGCCGGTGGCTGCTGAGCTATATCGGCGTGAACAAGGCATCCGCCGACGCGCGAGGCCGAGTTCACGGCGGCGCTGGAGCGACTCGTGTCGCCGGTCGTGTACGACATGGTGCAGCGGATGGAACCGATCTCTCCCGTCTATCCGAGCCGGGCGACGCGGAACCGGTGGCGCCATTACGAACGCTGGCGGACACCGTTGGGCAGGTTCGTCGCGATTGCCGACGCGGCCTGTTCGTACAATCCGCGCTTCGGCCAGGGCATGAGCGTCGCCACCGTCTCCGCGCGACTCCTCGAGGATTGCCTGGAGAGGTATGGCATCGATGACCCGCGCCTGCCGACGAGGTTCTTCTCCGCGCAAGCGCACTTTCAGCGGACCCCGTGGCTGTTTGCCGCAGCCGACGACTTGCGACTGCCCGCCACCGACGGCAAGCGGTCCGTCTCGGTGCGATTGTTCAACTGGTATCGACCCAAGCTCGTCGCGTGTCCCGACCGCGACATCGCCGCGTGCCTCGCCGAAGTCACTCACCTCCTGAAGCCGATAGGGGCGCTCTTCGCGCCCCGGGTGGTGGCGCGCGTCGTGTTGGCCGCGATGCGGCGGCGATTCACGAAGCGGGGACGGACAACCTCCTCCGATGACCTTCGACGGATGCCACCCGGCGCGTCATCGGACTAGAGTTTCGGCGTCTTCGCGGCGAGCACGATCTCGTTCGACATGATCTCGTCGGGCGTGACCTTGCGCGGGATCTGGTCGAGCGCCTGATACGTGTCCGAGAGCGCGCCCCACACCTGCGGATCCATGTAGCCCCAGCCCTGCTGCTGCGTGGCCGGCGACGAGATGTACGGCGCGCTGAGCTTCCACGTGGCGAGCTCGGTGTCGCGCTCGAGGCCGCTCGTGTTCTTCAGCACGAAGTCCACCGCCTCGTCGGGATGCTCCCGCGCGTACTGCCAACCCTTCGCCGCCGCCGACGTGTAGCGCGTCAGCACGTCCTTCTTGCCCGTGAAGACGCTGTCGGTCGTGAAGTAGGTGTACGCGTACATGCGGATGCCGAGGTCCCAGAGGAGAAAGTGGTCCGCCTTGCCCTGGATGGGCTGGTTCTGCGCGTAGTTGATGACCCAGCCCGACACGACGTCGGCCTGCCCGGTGAGCAGCGGCGTCGTGGTGCCGCCGATGATGATGACGTTCACCTTGTCGCGCGGGACGTTGTACTTGGCGAGCACCGCGTCGAGGAGCGGGCGCGCCGTCCCCTGGATGCCGATGGTCTTGCCCGCGAAGTCGGCCGGCGTCTTGATGCCCTTGTCCTTCAGGAAGAAGAACGCGAAGGGATGACGTTGAAAGGCGGTGGCGAAGGCCTTGATGGGCAGGCCGCGGCTGCGCCCGGCCACGAGCACGCCGATCGACGAGACGTTGCCCAGCATCACCGAGCCGCTCGCCACCACGCCGACGGGATCGATCGACGGGCCGCCGGGCACGATCTTCACGTCGAGCCCCGCGTCCTTGAAGTAGCCCTTGCCCAGCGCCGTGAAGTCGCCTGCCATCTGCGCATTGGCGAACCAGCCGAGCTGCAGCGAGACCGGCGTGAGCGACTGCGCGCGGGCGGGACGCGCATAGAGCGCGGGCAGGGCGGCACCGGCGAGAGCGAGGAAGCGACGGCGCGTGACGCGCGTAGCGGGCGTGTCGTGCACGACATGCCTCCAGTGGATGACGGTGGTGCGCATTGTATCCGTTTCGCGGGCGGGGCAAGATGCCGGCATGCCTCGATCGGATGCGCGCGGGCGGCTGCGCTCGGTCGGCGTGCTCGGCCTCCTCGTCGCGATCTGGGAGGGCGCGAAATTCCTCTTCGCGATCCCGGCCTACAAGCTGCCGCACCTGCACGAGATCCTGGCCGACTTCTGGCGCGAAGGCGCGGGCGGCGAGCGGTGGGTGTGGATCATGGCGCAGAACGCCGGCGTCACGGCGCTGGAGAGCGTGATCGGATTCGTCCTCGGCGGTGTCGTGGGTCTGTTGCTCGCCATCGGCTTCGCCCACTCCCCCTTGCTCGAGCGCGGCCTCCTGCCCTACGTGGTCGCGTCGCAGACGGTGCCGATCCTTGCCATTGCCCCGATGGTCGTGGTGTGGGTCGGGACGGGATGGGTCTCGAAGGCGCTCATCGCCGCATACCTGACGTTCTTTCCCGTGACGGTCAACATGGCGCGCGGCCTCCGCTCCGTCGATGCCGACGCTCTCGCGCTGATGCGCGCGCTCGCCGCGAGCACGCGCGAGGTCCTGTTCAAGCTGCGTTTTCCCGCCGCGTTGCCGTACCTGTTCACCGCCCTGCGCATCTCGGCCACCGCGAGCGTGATCGGTGCGATCGTCGGTGAGCTGCCGGTGGGAAGCCGCTTCGGCATGGGCGTCGTGATCATCAACGCCGCCCAGTACTACAACTGGCGGCCGGCGAATCTCTGGGCGGCCATCCTCGTCACCGCACTCATCGGCATCGCGTTCTACCGGACGGTGGCGTGGATGGAGCGCCGCGTGGTGCGGTGGACCCCGGCGGCGCCTCGATTCTCGCTCTGACTCCCCGCGCGACGTCGGAGAGCGATCGCCATCCCGCCCGTCGTGGCGACGGCGCACGGTCCGCGGGCGCGCCGATCATCGAGCTCCACGGCGTCGGCAAGACGTTCGATGGGCCGGGCGGCGCCGTCGCGGCCTTGCGCGACGTCTCGCTGTCCGTGACGTCGGGCGAGGTGATCTCGATCATCGGGCCCTCCGGCTGCGGCAAGTCGACGCTCCTTCGAATCGTGGGCGACCTCGTCGCGCCGTCGACGGGCGTGCTCCGCGTGAACGGCAAGACGCCGTCGGCGGCGCGACTCGACCGCGACTACGGCATCGTGTTCCAGACGCCGGTCCTCTACGACTGGCGGACCGTGCGCGAGAACGTGGCGCTGCCTCTGGAGCTTGCCGGCCGTCCACGCACCGAGCGGCACGAGCGCGCCACGCGGCTGCTGAGGCTGGTCGGTCTCGACGCATTCGCGGGTCATCGGCCGTGGCAGCTGTCCGGCGGGATGCAGCAGCGCGTCGCGATCGCGCGCGCGCTGGCCCTCGATCCGCCGCTCCTGCTCATGGACGAGCCTTTCGGCGCTCTCGACGAGATGACGCGCGAGCGGCTCAACGACGAGCTGCTCCGCGTCTGCGCGCAGACGGGGGCGACGGTCGTGTTCGTCACCCACAGCATTGCGGAGGCCGTGTTCCTGTCGAGCCGCGTCGTCGTCATGACGCCACGGCCGGGCACCGTCGAGCGAGTCATCGACATCGATCTGCCGCAGCCGCGTGGCGCCGAGACGCGCAGCGATGCGCGCTTCTTCGAGCTCGTCACCGAGGTCCGGGCGCGCTTGCGGGAAGACCCCGGGCTGGTGCGATGAGTCCCGTGCGCGCGCATCTTCCGGCCGTGCTCGTGTTCGTGGTCGGGCTCGCGCTATGGGAGGCGGTCGTCTTCATCTTCGCAATCCAGTTCTACTTGCTGCCCGCCCCGCACGTCATCGTGACGGCGCTCGTCGACTCGTATCCTGTGCTCGTGCGGGCCGGGCTCTACACGTTCACGGAAGCGCTCCTGGGCTGGACGGTCGGATGCGGCGCCGGCATCCTGGCTGCGCTGCTCGCGAGCCGTTCGTCCGGGTTCGCGGACGTCGTGCTGCCGTACGCCGTCGCGTCGGCCTCCGTGCCCATCATCGCGCTGGCCCCGCTCGCCATCGTGTGGTTCGGTGTGGACCAGGGGTCGAAGATCGCCATCGTCACGCTGATGACGTTCTTCCCCACCTTCGTGAGCACGCTGCGCGGCCTGCTCGGTGCGGCGCCCCAGGCGGTCGAGCTGATGCGCAGCCAGGCCGCCACGGACCTCCAGGTCTTCACCAAGCTCCGGCTTCCTCACAGCCTGCCCATGGTGTTCACGGCCTTGCGCGCGTGCACCACGCTGGCGATGATCGGCGCCGTGGTGAGCGAGTTCTTCGGCGGCCCCGTGACGTCGCTCGGCGTCTACATCAAGAGCACCGCAAGCCTGTTCCAGACGCGGCAAGCGTGGGCGGCGATCCTCGTGGCCTGCGCGCTCGGACTGCTCTTCTATCTCGCCGTCGCCGTGGCGGAGCGTCTCGCCATGCCATGGCGCTTCGAGCGCGAGACGGCGTGAGGGCCGTCGTGAAAGCGAGGAGAACGACATGCGTCTCATGAGAGCCGTCCTGGTGATCCTGGTGGTGACGGCGGTCGTCGGCGTGGCGGGCGAGGGCGGGAGCCAGTCGCCCGACAAGGTCCGTGTGCAGCTGAAGTGGGTCACCCAGGCGCAGTTCGCCGGTTACTACGCGGCGAAGGCGCGTGGACTCTACGCGGCGGAGTCGCTCGACGTCACGATCCGTCCCGGCGGCCCCGACGTGGTGCCCGAGCAGGTCGTCGCGGGCGGTGGCGCCGAGTTCGGCATCGACTGGCTCCCGAGCCTGCTCTCCGCCCGGGAACAGGGCGCGCCACTGGTGAACATCGCGCAGATCTTCACGTCGAGCGCCATGCGCGAGATCGCCTTCAAATCATCCGGCATCAAGAGTGCGGCCGACCTCAAGGGGCGCAAGGTCGGCGTGTGGTTCGGCGGCAACGAGTTCGAGCTGCTCGCCACGATCGAGAAGTACAAGATCGACCGCAACCGCGACGTCACGCTCGTCCAGCAGCCGTTCGACATGAACCTGCTGCTGCAGAAGCAGGTCGATGCGGCCGCGGCCATGACCTACAACGAGTACAAGCAGGTCCTCGACGCCGGCGTGAAAGCGGACGACCTCGTGGTCATCGACTTCAACCACGAGGGCACCGCGATGCTGGAGGACGGCATCTTCACCCGCGCCAACTGGCTTCGCGACTCCAAGCACAAGGCCATCGCGGCCCGGTTCCTCCGCGCGTCGCTGAAGGGCTGGGAGACGTGTCGCGACAGGCCTTCCG
>JBKPPN010000235.1:0-4955 GCA_046733575.1 Candidatus Methylomirabilota bacterium
CGACAGGGCGCGCGCGCCCCACGTCGCGACGCGCGGCAACGCCTGCGCTCAGATGCGCGCCTGGCCCAGAATGCCGGCGGGCCGGAACAGCAACACCGCGATGAGCACACCGAACACGATCGCGTTGCCGAGCGAGGCCGAGATGTAGAGGTTGCTGAGCGCTTCGATGAGCCCGATGAGGACGCCGCCCGCCATGGCGCCGCCGACGCTGCCGAGTCCGCCCAGGACGGCGATCACGAAGGCCTTGAGCATGAACTCGTCGCCCACGAAGGGGCTCACGAGCGAGAACGGGACCATGACGCATCCGGCCAGCGCCGCCGCCGACGTCCCCAGCGCGAAGGCGACGGCGTAGACGCGTTTCACGTCGATGCCGACGAGCCACGCGCCCTCGCGATTGCTCGCCGCGGCGCGGATCGCCTTTCCGAGGCGCGCGCGTCCGAGGAACACCGCCAGCGCCACCACGGCGGCCACGCTGACGCCGGCCGCGCCCGCGCGCGCGATCGGCACCGCGATCGGTCCGAGCACCCACGACGCGGTCGTGTAGCGCGTGGTCGTCCCGCGCAGGTCGCCGCCGAAGAAGAAGTTGGCCAGGTTCTCGAGGAAGATCAGCAAGCCGAGCGTCACCATCATGTGCGCGGAGTGCGGCTGGTCCACGATGCGACGCACGACCAGGTGGTAGACGACGACGCCGAGGGCGAAGAACAGCGGCAGCACCGCGACGACCGAGACGTAGGGATCGACGCCCCATGTCCGGTACGCGACGTAGGCGGCGAACATGGCGCCCATGACGAAGTGGCCGTGGGCGAAGTTGACGACGTCGGTGACGCCGAACACCAGCGTGAAGCCGATCGCGATCAAGGCGTAGACGCTCCCCGTCAGCGCGCCGCTGACGACGGTCTGCGCGATGACGTCGGCGGTCACGCCACTTCGGCGATCATCCGCGCCACCAGGCTGGCGCCCACGAGCACCGCCACGCCAGTGACGTCACGCACCGTGGCCTTGGCGGCCCGGGTGAACCCCATGCAGTCGAGCACGACGAGCCGCGCGCCCGCCCGTGCCAGCGTCTCCGCTGCCGTGACGAGCGGCGCGGCGCCCGCGTACGGCGACGCGACCGCCACCTCGAGCTCGGGGGTGATCCGTCCCCAGTGCGCACGCGCGGCCGCCTGCTGGGCCTCGATGGGAACGATGACGCCCAGCGTGCCGCCGCCGTAGATCGCCTGCGCGGTGTTGAACAGGAGGCGCTCGGGCTCCAGCACCGGGCGCGCGCACCGGAAGCGCGGGAACTTGCCCGTGCACATGATGGCGAACGCCGTCGCCTCGCCCGAGAGCTCGTCCAGACGCGCCTGGAGCCGCTCGACGATGCGCTCCTTGCCGATCACCACGCTCGTGCCGTCGAGGAGCCGCGTGATGAGCGGGAACTCGTCCGGCCGCGGTGCGAGGGCCTCGATGTCGGCGCGGCTCAGGCCGTCGAGCGCGCCGCCCTGCACGATGCGAAAGTCGGGGCCGAGCAGCTTCTCCATGTCGGGCACGACGTCGTCACGGGGCGACTGACCGATCGTGATCACGCCAATCGTCTTCATGACGCGCGAGTCTAGCACGGCCGTCGCGCGGCGGCGGGTGGAGGTCAGCGCCCCATCTCACGCGCTATCGATGCGTGCGCTGCGGAGACTCTCCGGGAATGGCATCGCGGCCGTGCGTCACGGACCCCCGCCGATCGGCGGGCACCGCGTTGATCGCGCTCCCCTGCGAGTCGCGGCCATCGATTCCCCACCCGACGCAGCGTCGGTCCGCCTCCCGCTCATGCGGCCAGCAGTTGCGCGAGGATCTCGACGCCCTCGAGCAGCCCGGGGCCCGGACGCTTGATCAGGCCCGCGTCCATCTCGAAGACGCGACCGCTCTTCACGGCGGCGACGCGATCCCAGCCGTCGCGTTGCGCGAGCGAGGCGGCGGTCGCACTGCCGGGATAGCGCGCGACGACGATGACGTCGGGGTCGAGACGTCGCACCGTGGCTGCCGACAGCGCGGGCCATTCAACTCTCGCCACGCCGCCCACGTTCAGGCCGCCCGCCTTGATCACGAGGTCGTCGAGGATGCTCTGCGGTCCTCCGGTGTGGCCGTCGGGCGAGAGCTCCACGTAGACGAGCGGACGGTGGCGAGTCTCGAGGGAGCGGCCGACGACGGCCGCGATACGCGCGCGACACGACGCGAGGTACGGCGCGGCGGCCGACGACACGCCGAGGACGGTCGCCATGCGGGCCATCCCGTCCACCAGGTCGTCGAGCGTGCGGGGATGCGCGACGAAGACGCGCACGCCGTGCGCCGCGAGGCGAGGCACGGTCGTCACCGCGTGCATGCCCGCCGCGAGGACGAGGTCGGGATCGAGCGCGAGGATGCCATCGACGTCGACGTGCCTGAAGCCTCCCACGCGCGGCAGCGCCTCGAGTTCCGGAAGCGCGGAGTGCTCCTCGACGCCGACGAGACGGCCGAGAGCGCCGAGGACCTGAAGCGATTCGGTGCAGCTCGGCGCCAGCGACACGACCCGGCGAGCGGGGACGTCGATCGGCATCGGACGCGCGAGGTCGTCGACGACGAACCGATCTCTCATCGCGACGCCATCATCGCGGGACGACCGGACTCAGCCTAGTACGGCAGCGGCCGGTAATACGGATGCCCGGCCGCGGTCCACTCCGCGTGCATCTCGCGGAACTTCGGGCCCATGGGATCGAGGCCGCGCATCGGCATCGTGCCGCGTCGGATCGTGAAGTCGTGCGGCGCCAGCTCGCCCGCCCGAACGAAGTGACGCTCTGCCGCGGCGCGCCGTCCGCGGTCGTGCAGCCAGTGCCCGAGCGCGAACTCGGCGCGCGCCTCCTGGTCGGCCGCACTGGGAACGGTCACCTGTGCGCGGATCATCTCCGGATCGGCGGGCGTCAGCTCGCCGCGCACCCACGCCCGCACCGCGGCGAGGTGCTTGGCGGCCTCGATGCCCGTGATGGCCTTGAAGGTGTCCGTGCCGAACGCAACGTCGTTGGGGCGCACGATGCGTCCCTTCTCGTCGATCCAGACCACGGTCGGCACGTTCACGATGTTGTACAGATCGGCCAGCACGTGGCGCGTGTCGATTAGGGACGGATGGGTCGGGCGCGCATCCTCGATCCACGGGCGAGCGTCGTCCGCGCTCCGGTCCAGCGCGACCGTGATGACGACGAAACCGCGGTCCTTCAGCTCCTCGTAGAGCGCCTGCCACACGGGCAGGTCCAGGCGACACCCTCACCAGGAGGCATAGGCCACAAGGAAGACTTTCTTGCCTCGGTACTCGGACAGCGCGTGATCGCGTCCCGCGAGATCCGGCAGCGTGAAGTCGGGCGCGGTGAGCGAGCGCAGCGCGCCCGCGCGATCGACGGCCGCCGCGCCCAGACACGCCGCACCCTCGGCGACGTCGACGGCGAGCGGCCGGCCGAGCACGGACGCCAGCTCGCGAAGGTCGATCCCGCTGTCATCGCCTCCACCGGCCCGGCGCGGTACGCACAGGCCGTCGCGACACAGGCCCTCCGGCGTAAGCTCCCATCCGAGGCCACGCTCGAGCGCGTCCGCCGACAGCCAGACGCCGTCGGCACGAACGTCAGCCTCGACCTCCACGAGTCGACCGTCGTCGATGAGCGAGAACGTGGCCCGGGTCATGCGACCGGAGTCTACCCCTGTTTGGATCGGGTTCAATACGCGGTCGGCGGCATCGCGGTTGCTGCAGCTCGTGCGGGGAGGTGCGGGCATGGCCACGAGACTGGCAGCGATCGCGGACGACACGGTGGCCGCGCTGGAGCGACAGCACTGGCTGCAGCCCATCGAGGAGCGTCTCCAGCGTGCGGTGATCGGCGCCTTCGAGTCGGCCGGCGCGGCCGGCCAGACCATCAAGAACGTCCTCCACGGGACCTGGCTTGGCCATCCGCTCCACCCCGTGCTGACCGACATTCCGCTCGGCGCCTGGACCGCGGCATTCGTGCTCGACGTGATGGAAGCCAGCGCGTCGGGCGCACGCGGACGGCAATACGCGCGAGGCGCGGACGCCTGTGTCGCGATCGGCATCGCGGGCGCCGTCGGCTCCGCCGTGACCGGATTGACGGACTGGACAGGCACCGATGCGAAACCCCGCCGCACCGGGCTCATCCACGCCGCGCTCAACACGACCGCGCTGACCTGCTACGTCACCTCGCTCCTGCTGCGCCGTCGCGGACGGCGCAGTGAAGCGCGCGCACTCGCCTACGTGGGCGCCGGCGTCGTCACGGTCGGCGCGTACCTCGGCGGCACTCTCGTCTACAAGGAGCGGATCGGTGTCGATCACTCCGAGACGCCCGCGGGCGACGGCTTCGTGGCCGCGCTGCCCGAGCGCGAGCTCGAGGAAGGCCGGATGCACCGCGTCGTGGTCAGCGGAACGCGCGTGCTGCTCGTGCGACGACTGGGACGCATCTACGCCATCAACGAGGTGTGCTCCCACATGGGCGGCCCTCTTGCCGACGGCGTCCTCGAAGGATCGTCGGTGCGGTGCCCGTGGCACGGCTCCCGCTTTGCCCTCGACGACGGCTCGGTGCTGGACGGCCCGGCCACCAGCCCCCAGACGTGCTGGGAAACACGGGTGCGCGACGGCCAGGTGGAGCTGCGTCCGCGACTCGCGGCGGCTCCCTCCACGTAAGTCGACGCGCTGGGGGCTCGCTACCGCCCGACGTCGAACCCGATCGTGACGCCGGTCGTGAACGTGAACCGGTGGCGGTCGCCGGGCCCCGCGAACGCGGTTCCGACGCCCGCGTCCCAGTAGACCTTCGCGTTGAGCCGGTAGCGCACGCCGAGCTCGACGCCGACGGTCGTCGCGTCGCGCAGGCGCGCGGCCTGGTCGGCGAACACGTCGCCGACGACCATGAGGGTCGCCAGCGTCGGTATGACGTAGCTCGTGCCCATCACCAGGC
>JBKPPN010000236.1:0-7862 GCA_046733575.1 Candidatus Methylomirabilota bacterium
GCTCACGGTCGCCGAGTACTTCCGCGACGAAGAGGGGCAAGACGTGCTGCTCTTCATCGACAACATCTTCCGGTTCACGCAGGCGGGCTCCGAGGTGTCGGCGCTCCTCGGCCGCATGCCGTCGGCGGTCGGCTATCAGCCGACCTTGGGCACTGAGATGGGCCAGTTGCAGGAGCGCATCACGTCGACCAAGCGCGGCTCGGTGACCTCGATGCAGGCCGTGTACGTGCCGGCCGACGACATCACCGACCCGGCGCCGGTCGCGACCTTCGCGCACCTCGACTCGACGATCATCCTCGAGCGCTCGATCGCCGAGCTCGGCATTTACCCGGCCGTCGACCCGCTGAAGTCGACCTCGCGCATGCTCGACCCGAACGTGGTCGGCGAGGAGCACTACAACGTCGCGCGCAACGTGCAGCAGATCCTGCAGCGCTACAACGACCTCAAGGACATCATCGCCATCCTCGGCGCCGAGGAGCTCTCGGACGAGGACAAGCAGGTCGTGGTGCGCGCGCGGCGCATCCAGCGCTTCCTCTCGCAGCCCTTCTTCGTGGCCGAGCAGTTCACCGGCACGCCGGGGGTCTTCGTCTCGCGCGAGGACACCGTGCGCTCCTTCCAGGAGATCGTGGAGGGCAAGCACGACGCCCTGCCCGAGCAGGCCTTCTACATGGTCGGCAACATCGACTCCGTCATCGCGGACTCGGCGGCCAACCACCGATCAGCAGGTTCGTCCCGCATGACGATCTGTTGAGACACCACAGCTAGGCGACCTCGGCCAGCTTCTTGGCCTTGTCCTGCGCCTCGCCGATGTCGCCCACCATGTAGAACGCCTGCTCGGGAAGCTCGTCGTGCTTGCCCTCGACGATCTCCTTGAAGCTCTTCACGGTGTCCGCGATCTTCACGTAGCGGCCCGGCGCGCCCGTGAACTGCTCCGCCACGAAGAACGGCTGCGACAGGAAGCGCTGGATCTTCCGCGCGCGCGCCACGGCGAGCTTGTCCTCGTCCGACAGCTCTTCCATGCCGAGGATCGCGATGATGTCCTGCAGGTCCTTGTAGCGCTGCAGGATGGACTGCACGGCGCGCGCGACCTGATAGTGCTCCTGTCCCAGGATGTTGGGATCGAGGATGCGCGACGTCGACGAGAGCGGATCGACGGCGGGATAGATCCCGAGCTCCGCGATCTGCCGCGACAGCACCGTCGTGGCGTCGAGGTGGGCGAAGGCCGTGGCCGGCGCGGGGTCCGTGATGTCGTCGGCCGGAACGTAGATCGCCTGTACGGACGTGATCGAGCCCTTCTTCGTCGACGTGATCCGCTCCTGGAGCTGGCCCATCTCGGTGCCGAGCGTCGGCTGGTAGCCGACCGCGGACGGCATGCGGCCGAGGAGCGCCGACACTTCCGAGCCCGCTTGCGTGAAGCGGAAGATGTTGTCGATGAAGAGGAGGACGTCCTGCCCTTCCTCGTCGCGGAAGTACTCCGCGGCGGTGAGGCCGGTCAGCGCCACGCGCAGCCGCGACCCCGGCGGCTCCGTCATCTGCCCGAAGATGAGCGCCGTCTTCTCGATGACGCCCGACTCCTTCATCTCGTGATACAGGTCGTTGCCCTCGCGCGTGCGCTCACCGACACCGGCGAACACCGAGATGCCGCCGTGCTGCTTGGCGATGTTGTTGATCAGCTCCTGGATGAGCACGGTCTTGCCCACGCCCGCGCCGCCGAACAGCCCCGTCTTGCCGCCCTTCGTGTACGGCTCCAGCAAGTCGACGACCTTGATGCCCGTCTCGAACATCTCGACCTTGGTCGACTGGTCTTCGAACGGCGGCGCCGGCCGATGAATCGGGTACGACTTCTTCGCGTGAATGGCCGGCCCTTTGTCGACGGGCTCACCGACGCTGTTCAGGATGCGGCCGAGCGTCTCGCGGCCCACCGGCACGGTGATCGGACTGCCCGTGTCGTTCACCTTCATGCCGCGGCTCAGGCCGTCGGTCGCCGCCATGGCCACGGTGCGCACCTGGTTCTCACCGAGGTGCTGCGCGACCTCGAGCACGAGGCGCTGGGAGTACGCGAACATGTCCTTGTTCTCGATCCCCTGCACCTCGAGCGCGTTGTAGATCGCGGGCAGCTTGCCCGGCTCGAACTCGACATCGACGACGGGCCCGATGACCTGCGCGATCGATCCCTGGCTCATGTGATCACTCCGCTCCTTTTCTATGACTCGCCTCGGCCGGCGGCGCCCCGCCCCGCGACGTCGTACGCTGACTTCGCTGCGGGGACCTACTCGGCGCCCTGCTTCAGGGCCTCGGCGCCACCGACGATGTCGAGCAGCTCCTTGGTGATCTTTTCCTGGCGCGCCTTGTTGTACTGGATGGTCAGCACGCCGATCATTTCCTTGGCGTTCGACGTGGCGGCTTCCATGGCCGTCATGCGGGCGCCGTACTCGCCGGCGAGCGACTCCATCAGCGCCTTCCACACCTGCATGCGGACGTGCCGCGGCAGCAGGTCGCCCAGGATCTTGTCCGGACTTGGCTCGTAGATGTAGTCGACGTGACCGTCGGCGTCGCCCGTGACCTCGCCGCGCGGGATGGGCAGAAGCCGCACGACGACGGGGCGCTGCACCGTCACCGACCGGAACTCGTTGTAGATCAGCATGACCTCGTCGACGTGGCCCTCGAGGTACTGCTGCATGAAGTAGTCGGCGAGCTCGCAGGCGTGCTCGTAGGCGAGCCGGTCCCAGAAGCCGATCATGTCGCGCGCGACGCTGTACTGCCGCCGCCGGTAGAAATCCCGCGCCTTGCGTCCCACCACCACGAGCGCGACGTCAGGCGCACTCGCGGCGCGCAGCACCTCGAGCGACCGTCGGATGATGTTCGAGTTGAAGGCGCCCGCCAGTCCCTTGTCCGCCGTGATGATGACGATCTGACGTCGCGGGCCCTCACGCTGCTCCAGGAGCGGGTGCGCGGCACCGTCCGTGCTCTCGGCGCCGCTGACGAGATTGCCGAGCAGCTCCGCCATCTTGCCGGCGTACGGTCGGGCAGCCAGGATACGTTCCTGGGCTCGACGCAGCTTCGCCGCCGCGACCAGCTTCATCGCGCGCGTGATCTTCTGCGTCGACTGGACGGAGCGGATCCGGCGCTGGATATCGCGCAGCGTGGCCATCGGAATTTCTCAGGCGGCCTTGATGCCCTTCGCGGCCGCGAACTCGGCCTTGGCGTCGTTCACGGCCTTGGTGAGCCCGTCGCGGGCGGCGTCGGCGATCTCCTTCTTGTCGCGGATCTCCTTCAGGATCTCGGGCCGGCCGCGCTCGAGCCAGCCGTAGAAGAACTCCTCGAAGGCGCGCACCGCATCGACGGGAAGATCGTCGAGCAGTCCCTGGGTCCCCGCGAAGATGATGACGACCTGCTTCTCGACGGGCAGCGGGTTGTACTGCCCCTGCTTCAGGATTTCGACCATGCGCTGCCCGCGCGCGAGCTGGATCTGCGTGGCGCGGTCGAGGTCGGAGCCGAACTGCGCGAAGGCGGCGAGCTCGCGATACTGCGCGAGGTCGAGGCGCAGCTTGCCGGCCACCTGGCGCATGGCCTTCACCTGCGCGGAGCCGCCGACGCGGGACACGGAGAGGCCGACGTTCACGGCCGGCCGGACGCCGCCGTAGAACAGATCCGATTCCAGGTAGATCTGGCCGTCCGTGATCGAGATGACGTTCGTCGGGATGTAGGCCGACACGTCGCCCAGCTGCGTCTCGATGATCGGCAACGCGGTGAGCGAGCCGCCGCCGAGCTGATCGTTCAGCTTCGCGGCGCGCTCGAGCAGCCGCGAGTGGAGATAGAACACGTCGCCCGGGTACGCCTCGCGTCCGGGCGGACGGCGCAGCAGGAGCGAGAGCTGACGGTACGCGGTGGCGTGCTTCGAGAGGTCGTCGTAGATGCAGAGCGCGTGGCGACCGGAATCGCGGAAGTACTCCCCCATCGTGACCCCGCAGTACGGCGCCACGTACTGCAGCGGCGCGGGTTCCGAGGCCGACGCGACGACGACCGTGGTGAAGGCCATCGCGCCGGCGTCCTCGAGAACCTTCACGACCTGCGCCACGGTCGAGCGCTTCTGTCCGATGGCCACGTAGAAGCAGAAGACGTCCTGGCCCTTCTGATTGATGATCGTGTCGACACCGATCGCGGTCTTGCCGGTGCCGCGGTCGCCGATGATCAGCTCGCGCTGCCCGCGCCCGATCGGAATCATCGCGTCGATCGCCTTCAGTCCCGTCTGGAGCGGCTCCTTGACGGACCGACGGTCGACGACGCCGGGGGCGTAGCGTTCGATGGGACGAAATTCCTTGGCCTGGATCGGGCCCTTGCCGTCGACCGGCTGCCCCAGCGCATTGACGACACGGCCGATCAGCGCCTCGCCCACCGGCACCTGCGCGATCCGGTTGGTGCGCTTCACGACGTCGCCTTCCTTGATGAGCCGGTCCTCGCCGAGGAGCACGGCGCCGACGTTGGCCTCCTCGAGATTGAGCACCATGCCCACGACGTCGCCCGGGAACGTCAACAGCTCGCCGGCCATCGCCTTGTCGAGGCCGTAGACGCGCGCGATGCCGTCGCCCACCTCGATGACCCGACCGATCTCCTCCAGATTGACCTCGGCCTCGTATCCGGCCAGCTGACTCTTGATGATGTCGCTGATCTCGTCCGCCCTGATCATTCCTGTCTCTCCGTTGTTCCCGGCTTACGCGTTCGCGAGACGGTGGTGAATCCGCGCGAGCTGCCCGTCGAGGCTGGCGTCCAGGATCTGACTGCCGATCTCGGCGATGAAGCCGCCGAGCAGCGTCCGGTCGACGACCTCCTCGAGGATCACGTTGCTGGCGCCCACGGCGTTGCCGATCTTCATCTGGATGGCTCGTTTCTCGTCCGGCGACAGCGGGACGGCGGTCCGCACGCGAGCCCGTACCCGTTGCATGTCGCGGTCGAGCGCGTCGCGGAACGCGGTCACGATATCGCGCAGCTGCGCCGCGCGTCCGCGCGTGGCGACGAGGGCGAGAAAGTCACGCACCAGGCGCGACACCCCGAGCCGCGTGGCGACTTCCATGGCCACCTTGCGCTTGCCGTCCGCGCTGTACCAGGGACGCTCGAAGAACCGCTGCAGCTCGGCGTCGCCCGAGACGGTGGCCACGACGGTGTCGAGCTCACGGGCCACGGCGTCGGCCACGCCACGTTCCTTGGCCAGCGCGAACAGCGCCTTGGCGTACGAGCGCGCCGCGGCGGACGTCGCGGGCACTTATGACGTTCCGATGTGCGCGACGGCGTCGGCGACGATCCGCCGGTGATCGTCGTCGCGGAGGCTCCGCTTCACGAGCTTCTCCGCCACTGCCACGGCCAGATCGCTCACCTCGCGTCGCAGGTCTTCCCGCGCCTTGCGGGTCTCCGCCTCGAGCTGCGCCTTGGCGGATTCGACCATCCGCTGCGACTCCGCGCGGGCCGCCTCGACCAGCTTGCGCTGCTCCTCGGCCGCGTCCTTGAGCGCCCGGGTCCGGATGGCCTCGGCCTCCGCATGCGCGGCGCGCAGCCGCTCCGCATTCTCCTCTTGCTGCTTGGCCGCCTCGGCGCGTGCGGCCTGCGCCTCGTCCAGCGATGCCTTGATGGCGCGCGTGCGCTCTTCCATCTTGGCGAGGAACGGCCGGTAGAGGAATTTCCGGAGCAGGAACAGCAGGAGCACGAAATTGACGATCTGGATGATCAGCGACCTGTCGAGGCTGATCAGGCCGCCGCCGTGTTCGCCCTCGGCGGCTGCCTCCGCCCAGGCCAGCGACACTGACGAGAGCAGCACGATCACCGCGCACAGGATGCGGCCCGTCCAGTGAAGTCTACGCAGATGCATGCAGAGGTCTCCTCGCGACGCGCGACACAGGTTTGTGAAAACTATCACTCACCTTCGCGGGTGTCAACGCGCGGCTGGCCTCGCGAGATCACACCGCCACCGACCACGCAGTCGCCCTGATAGAACACGACCGACTGACCGGGCGTCACCGCCCGCTGCGGCGACTCGAAGACGACCTCCGCCGCGCGGCCGTCCAGGGCGCGCACCGTCGCCGGCACCGCGTCGTGGCGATGCCGGATTTTCGCCTCCACCGGCATCGGCGTCGCGGGCGGGTCGCACGCGATGAAGTTGACGTCGTGCGCGACCAGCCGGGTTCCGTCGAGGTCACGCGCCTCGCCGACCGTCACGACGTTGCGCCGGGCGTCGACGTCGACGACGTAGAGCGGTCGCGGGCTCGTCAGGCCGAGGCCCTTGCGCTGGCCGACCGTGTAATTCGCGGTCCCGCGGTGGCGTCCCAGCAGCGCGCCTGCTGTGTCAACTATAGGTCCTTCGGCGAAAATCGCGGAGCCCTCGCGGCGGAGGAATCCGCGGTAGTCGCCGTCGGGGATGAAGCACAGGTCCTGGCTTTCGGGCTTGTCGGCGGTGGCGAGACCGAGTCGTCGCGCGTGCGCCCGCACGTCCGCCTTCGTGAGGTGGCCGACGGGGAAGCGCGCCCCCGCAAGTTGCGCCTGGTCGAGCGACCAGAGAAAGTCCGACTGATCCTTGCGCGCGTCCACGCCCTTCCAGAGCCGAGAGCGCCCCGTGTCGTGGTCGTATGTCACGCGCGCATAATGCCCGGTCGCCACCGCGGTGGCGTCCCAGGCGCGGGCCCGGGCGAGCAGGGAGCCGAACTTTAGTTCTCCGTTACAGGCCAAGCACGGCACCGGCGTTCGGCCAGAACTATAGCCGGTGATGAAGGGATCGACGACCGCGCGCCGAAACTCGGCCTGCGCGTCGACGACATAGTGCGGGATGCCGAGCGTGCGTGCGACGGCCCGCGCATCGCCCGCCGTGTCGGCGGAACAGCATCCGCCGAACTTCGCCGGCTCTTCACCGCCGTCCCATCGAGTCAGACGCAGGGTCACGCCGACGACCTCGTAGCCCTGTTCCACGAGCAACGCCGCCGCCACAGACGAATCCACGCCGCCGCTCATGGCGACGACCACACGTTCAGTCACGCTTCACTCCGAACGCCTCCGAGAGCCGTTCCAACTCTTCTGAGGTCGCGTACGTCACCTCGACCCGCCCGCTGCCAGGTGTCCCCACGATGCGCACCCGGGTCATCAGCGCGCGCTGCATCGCATCCTCGAGGGCACGGATCTCCGCGGATCGATGAGGCGCCGGGGGCGGCGCCTTCCGTTGCCGTTCAACTGTCTGCTCCGTTGCCCGTACCGACCAGGAGTGCGTCAGGATCTCGGTCCTGAGCTTCAATTGGTCCGCCTCGGACGTCAGTGAGAGCAGGGCGCGGGCGTGACCCATCGTCAGGCGTCCGTCCCGGAGGTCCTGTTGAATGACTGCTGGGAGCCGCAGCAGCCTGAGTGCGTTTGCAATGGTACTACGGTCCTTTCCGACGCGTGTGGCGAGCTGCTCCTGTGTCCACGAGAAATCGGCGAGCAATCGCTGATACGCCTCGGCCTCTTCGATCGGGTTCAGGTCCTCGCGCAACAGGTTCTCGACGAGCGCGAGTTCCAGCGATTCCGCGTCGGTGACTTCACGCAGGACGGCGGGGATCCGCTCGAGACCCGCCTCCTTGGCTGCCCGCCATCGTCGTTCTCCGGCGATCAACTGGTAGCGCGTCCCTGCGCGTCGAACGACGACCGGCTGGATCATGCCGGAATTGCGAAGGGAGGCGGCCAGCTCCGAGATCGCCGCGGGGTCAAACGCCTTGCGGGGCTGGTTGGGATTCGGATCGACCTCCTCGAGCGGAATCTCGAGAAGATGCTCGCCTTCGACAGGAGCGGCGGACAAGAGCGCGCCAAGGCCGCGGCCTAACCCGCGTTTATTCATGCTGTATTACCTCTCT
>JBKPPN010000237.1:0-4564 GCA_046733575.1 Candidatus Methylomirabilota bacterium
CAGACGGAGCGTGTGCCCCGTGGGGGCGGTGTCGACCACGACGAGGTCGCGCGGCGCGCTGCGGGCGAGCCGGCTCAGCTCGATGAGACCGACGAGCTCGTCCACACCGGGCAGCGAGAGGCGGAGAAAGCGCTCGATGTCCTCGGCATCGAGATACGTGCCGCGCTCGGCGATGGTGAAGAGGGCGCGCCGGCGCGCGTCGATCCAGCGGGCGAGGGCGCGATCGGCGTCGAGCTGAACCGCCTCGAGCGCGCCCCCGCCTCGCGCGTGCGGGACGGGAACGCGGGTCGGGCGCGCCGCCAGTCGACACGCGAGCGCGTCGCCCAGCGAGTGCGCGGGATCCGTGGACACGACGAGGACGCGGCGGCCGTCACGTGCGGCGTGGAGCGCGACGGCGGCCGCGCACGTCGTCTTGCCCACGCCACCCTTGCCCGCGAAGAAGTGATAGCGGAGAACGGCGCGACGGGCCGTCCTCCCGCCAGGCCGGCGCGCCGTCCGCACGGTGCGCCGGGCCGGCGCCTTCACCCGCCGTGGCGGTCGTCGCGCTCGTCGCCTCCGAACGTCGCCTCGATGCCGGTCACGCGGTACTCGCCCGACGTGAGGTCGGCCGCCTCCTCGCGCTGGCGCGTCTGGATCTCGCGGATGCGCGCGAGGAGGACGCCCTCGATCTCCTTGAACTCCTCCTCGGTGATCTCGCCGAGCTCCAGTCGCATCTGCGCGGCGAGAAGCTCCTCGCGGTACACGCCGTCGTCGTTCATCTCCGCGTCGACCGCCTCGGCGATCTTGCGGAAGACGAACTTGATGCCGCCGACGAGCAGCGTGTCGAGGATGATCAGCGCGCTACTCCGCTTCCTGCGCCCGCTCGAGCTTCAGGCGGATGTTGACGAAGTTGTACGGCGGCCACGGACCGGTGTAGCGGAAGGTCAGCTTGTCGTGGGCCGCGCCGATCTCCTTGACGCGCGCGTCGAACACCGCTTCCTTGTCGCGGGCGACCAGGAAGGCGGCGTTCATGATCATCTTGTCGCCGATCGGCTTGTTGGCGCGCGAGGCCACGCACACGTCGCGCAGGCCCTCGAAGATCTCGTTCACGTAGTGCTCGGAGCGGGCCTGCAGCGCGCCGTCCACCAGCCGGCCGTACTGCACGCGGGCGAAGTACGTGGAGCCCTTCTGCGACGAGATCTCGCTCTTGAGCCGGCGCACGTCCTCGTCCTCGTTCTCGATCTCGCGCAGGATGACGTCGCGGTCCCACAGCACCTTCAAGCCGAACTCGAGCTTGTCCTGCATCTTGTTCAGCACGTCGTCGAAGGCGCTGTAGGCGCCCTTCAGGAGCTCGATGATGTCGTCGCGCGTCTTGAACACGGTGCCGAACGACATGGGGATGACCGTGTGCTGGCGCATCACGGCCTCGTTCACGCGCTCGTGGGCGAGCACGTTCTCGCGCGTGGCGTCGAGGACCTCGATGGGCGTGTCGGAGACGACGGCGGCCACGTCGCGGTAATTGATGGTGTGGACGTCGGCGGGCTCGGTGCCGATGCCGATGGGGCCGAACTTCAGCGCCTCCTCCGACTTGATGACGCAGTACACGTACTTGCCGCGGCTGCTCTCGGGACTCTTGACCGATTCCGCGCGGGCCCGGCCCCCCTCGACGGCGCGCAGCGGTGCGCGGTCGTCCGTGGCGGACGGGGTGACCTCCGGCGCGGCGCTGCGTGGCGTGGCCCGGACGGCGCGCGCGGGCGTCCGCCGGCTGCCGGTCTTCGCTTTCGACTTCGGGGTGGCCTTCGGCCTGGCACGCATGATGGCTATCCCCCACTCTTGGATTTCTTGCTCGTGCCGAGCATCCGCTGGATCTCCTGCAGCAACCGGTCGGGCAGACACGGCTTGGTGATGAACGCGTCGCAGCCCGCCTCGATGGCGCCCTTGGAGTGTCCCGCCAGCGCGTGGCCGGTGAGCGCCATCACCAGGATGTGCTTCGTCTTCGGGTGGCTCTTGAGCCGGCGCGTCGCCTCCCAGCCATCCATGCCGGGCAGGGAGAGGTCCATGACGACCAGGTCCGGCATGAGGGTCGTCGCCTTCTGGACCGCCTCGTGACCGTTCTCCGCCTCGGCCACCCGGAGGCCGGAGAAGGTGAGGAACTCGGCGTACATCTGACGGTTGTCGGGGAAGTCGTCGACGAGCAGCACCAGCGGTGCCTTCCGCTCGCTCGGCGCCTTCGTGGCCTTCGTCATCGCCGTCGCGGCCGTCGCGGCAGGACGAGGGTGAACGTGGAGCCCTTGCCGAGCTCGCTCACGAGCGTCAGCTCGCCGTTGAGCATGTTGGCGAGGCGACGACAGATCGCCAGCCCGAGGCCGGCGCCGCCGTACTCGCGGGTGGGCGAGTTGTCGGCCTGCCGGAAGTCGTCGAACACCTTCGCCTGGTCCGCGGCCGCGATGCCGATGCCGGTGTCCGACACCGCGATGGCGATCTGATCGGTCGGCTTGCGGTACGCCGCGACGACACGCACGGAGCCGTGCTGCGTGAACTTCAGCGCGTTGGTGAGCAGGTTGATGAGGATCTGCTTCACCTTCTGCCGGTCCGTCCGCACGAGCGGCACGCGCTTGTCGATGTCGGACGAGACGGTGAGGAGGCTGCGCGCGATGAGCGGCTCGACCTCGGCCATCACCTCGGCCACGAGCCCGGGCAGCCGGAACCCGGTGACCGTGAGGGGCATCTTGCCCGCCTCGATCCGGGAGATGTCGAGGATGTCGTTGATGATCGAGAGCAGGTGGTGGGCGTTGGAGTCGACGCGCTGCAGGCTGCGCTTCTGCCCCGGCGTCATCTCACCCGACACGCCCTGCAGCAGCATGCTCGTGTACCCGAGGATCGCGTTGAGCGGCGTGCGGAACTCGTGCGACATGTTGGCGAGGAACTGGGACTTCAGGGCGGACGCCTGCTCGAGCTCGATGTGCTGCCGGCGGAGGAGCTCGTTCTGTCGCACCAGCTCGGCGGTGGCCTCGCGCACCTTCTGCTCGAGCTCGTCGGAGGCGCGGCGCAGCTGCTCGTAGAGCCGCTGCCGCTCGAGCTCTTCCGTGCGGTCGTGCAGGATGGTCACGACGGCCGTGATCTCGCTGTGCTCGGACATGATCTTCCCGGAGATCGCCTCCACGGGAAGCGTGAGCCCCGTCTGCGGATCGACGAGCGTGATCGAGCCCGTGCGCCGGAGCGCGTCGCCCTCGAAGAAGAGGTTCGATACGAACGACGAGAAGTGCGCGTCGTTGGCGCGCACCGCGCGCATGCCGTCCTCGTTCGCGCCCGGCAGCACGGTGAACAGGCGCTCTGCGGGCGCGTTCATCATCGCGATGTTGCCGGCAGGATCGGTGACCACGATGGGATCGGCCACCGAGTCGATGATGAGGTCGAGACGGTCGCGCTCTGCCCGCACGTGGGCCTCCGCCACGCGCAGCTTCGTGTAGTTCTCCTCGATCTCCTCCGTGGCCTTCCGGAGGTCGGTGATGTTGCGGAGGATCGACACGATCCCGGGGCCCTCGCGCGCGTCGCTCACGGAGGCCCCGAGCAGCTCGAAGAGCAGGTCGGAGCCTTCCGTCGGATCGACGAGGAGCAGCTCGTGGCGAAGCGGCGCGGTGTCCGCGAGTGCGCTCTGCGACAGCGCCGAGGAGAACAGCATGTTGTTCAGGGCGACGGCGCGGCGACGACCTTCGCTCTCGTCCTCGCGCGAGGCGAGGAGCACCTCGGCCCGCGTGTTGGCGATGATCATGCGACCTTCGGTGTCCGTGAGCAGGATCGGATCCGGCACCGCGTTGATGATGGAGTAGAGCAGGGCCCGCTCGCGGCGGAGCCGCCGCTCGGCGTCGGCGATCCCGTGCGTCGACCGCAGACGGGCGAGGCGGTGGCCGAGGATCTGGACGAGCCAGCGCACCTCGCGGAAGCGCGGTGCCGCGACACGGGTGGCGAGCAGGATCCCGACGGGCGGCTCCTCCTTGGCGTCGAGAGCATGCAGCGGGAACACGTGATAGGCGACCTGCCCCAGCGGCGTGAGGAGCCGGGCGTCCTTCGCGATGTTGCTCGGCGTGAAGGAGGCAGGCCGCAGCCCGAACGCCAGCGTGACGAGCGGATGGTCGCGCGCCTCCAGATCGACCCCGAAGCCGTTGACGTGCGAGGCCAGCGTCCCGTGCGAGGCGAGGGTGAGCAGGCGCGCGTCGTCGTCGTCGGTCGCCACCAGACACAGCGCACCCCGCACGTCGGCGTGACGTCCCAGCCACTCGAGCCCGCGCCGGGCGCAGTCCGCCGCGTCCTCGGAGACGAGCAGGACCTCGGCGAGGCTGAGCCGGGCCTGGGCGTCGACGCCGGCCTCCTCGCGCTGGCGCGAGCGGACGTCGGTGGAGCGGATCACGCGCCGCGGCGGGCTCGGCGTATGGCGGGTTCGCGGACGGCGGCCGTGCCGGCGATCTGGGCCCGGAGCGCCGCGTTCTCGGCAAGGACGGCTTCGTGCGTGCGGCCGTCGACGGCCGGCTTGGACGCCGGCATCACCGTGCCGACCGCCTCGGAGTACTTGATGTACGTGTCGATC
>JBKPPN010000238.1:0-6336 GCA_046733575.1 Candidatus Methylomirabilota bacterium
CGATGTCACCGAGCGTGAAGCACGTGATCGTGCACCAGCGCGGCGGGCGCGACGTGCCGTGGATCGAGGGGCGCGATCGGTGGTGGCACGACGCGGTGGCGGGCCAGTCCGCGGAATGCGAGGCGCTGCCCGTCGACTCCACGCATCCCGCCATCATCATCTATACGTCGGGCACGACGGGCCGCCCCAAGGGCACCGTGCTGACGCAGGCCGGGTTCGGGATCAAGGCCGCGCACGACTGGGCGTACGTCATGGATGCGGGCCCCGGCGACCGCGTCTTCTGGCTCACCGACCTCGGCTGGCTCATGGGCCCCATGCTGATCACCGGCACGCTCATCCACGGCGGCTGCGCGGTGATGTTCGACGGCACGCCCGACTACCCCAGGCCCGACCGTCTCTGGGCGGTGGCCGAGCGCCATCGCGTGACCGTGATGGGACTCTCGCCGACGGCCGCGCGCGCGCTCATGCCGCACGGTGAGGAGTGGGTGCGTCAGCACGACCTCGGGTCGCTGCGGATCATCGGGTCGACGGGCGAGCCGTGGAACCCCGAGCCGTTCCGCTGGGTCTTCGACACCGTGGGGCAGGGCCGCGTGCCGATCATGAACTACACCGGCGGCACCGAGATCTCGGGCGGCATCGTGGCGTCGCTTCCGATTGCGCCCATCAAGCCGTGCTCGTTCGCGGGGCCGATCCCCGGCATGGCGGCCGACGTCTTCGACGACGAGGGCCGGCCGGTGCGGGGCGCCGTCGGAGAGCTCGTGGTGACGCGGCCGTGGCCGGGGATGACGCAGGGGTTCTGGAAGGATCCCGAGCGCTACGAGGAGACGTACTGGTCGCGCTGGCCCGACGTGTGGGTGCACGGCGACTGGGCCTACATCGACGAGGACGGCTTCTGGTTCCTGCAGGGACGCTCCGACGACACGCTCAAGATCGCGGGCAAGCGCCTGGGTCCGGCCGAGGTCGAGTCGGTGCTCGTCGGTCATCCCGCCGTGGCCGAGGCGGCGACCATCGGCATCCCGCACGAGGTGAAGGGCGAGGCCGTCGTGTGCTTCGTCGTGCTGAAGCCCGGCGGCACGCCGTCCGATGGGCTGCGGAGGGAGCTGAGCGAGCGCGTGATGCAGCAGATGGGCAAGGCCCTCAAGCCCGAGCGCGTGCTCTTCACGCGCGACCTGCCCAAGACCCGCAGCGCCAAGATCATGCGGCGCGTGGTGCGCGCCGCCTATCTCGGCAAGGAGCCGGGCGACGTCTCGTCGCTCGAGAATCCCGCCGCCGTCAGGGCCATCACCGAGGCGACGTAGCCGTCGCTCGATTCCGGAGGGAAGAGCCAATGTCGACTCGCGCCGTCCGTTCCGTCGTCGTGTGGGCCATCGTGGTGGCCCTCGTCGCACCGCTCGTCGTCGCGCCTGCCGCGCGCGCCGCGGACGACGTCAACATCGCGCTGGTAGCGCCGCTGTCCGGACGCTGGGCGCGACAGGGCCAGCTCATGAAGATGGGCGCCGACATGGCCATCGACGAGATCAATTCCTCGGGCGGGATCAAGAGTCTCGGCGGCGCGAAGATCGCGCTGCGCGAGTCGGACGCGGGCGACAGCGTGGAGAAGGCCGTCAGCGCCGCCCAGCGCGTGATCAACGGTCGCTACAAGCTCAGCGCGGGCATCGGATCGTGGCTCAGCTCGTTCACGCTCGGCGTGACGGAGGTGGCCGAGCGCGCGCAGGTGCCGTGGTTCACGCTCTCGTACGCCGACAGCATCACCGAGCGCGGCTTCAAGTACACCTTCCAGAGCTCGCCCGTGTCGTCGGTGCAGGCGGCCGGCGCCCTCGATCTCATCCTGGAGCTCGCCAAGAAGAACAACACCCAGATCAAGAAGGCCGCCATCGTGGGCGACAACACCGCGGCCACCGTCTTCTTCTTCAAGCCGCTGCGCGAGAGCCTGCTCAAGAGCAAGGGCATCGAGGTCGTCGTCGACGAGGTGTGGACGCCGCCCCTCGCCGACGCCACCGCCATCGTGCAGAAGCTCCGCTCCACGCAGCCCGACATCGTCTTCTACGGGGCCACGAACTTCCCGGACTCGATCCAGGTGCTGCAGAAGGTGAAGGAGTTCGGCGTGAAGACGCCCATCATGGGCGTGGGCGCGTGGCTCGTGACGCCCGACTACGTCAAGACGGTCGGCAAGGAGCTGCTCGACAACATCATGGCCGTCGTCGCCGCGCACCCGCTCAAGGGCCAGGAAGAGCTGGTCGAGAAGTTCAAGAAGCGCACGGGCGAGCCGTTCATGACCCAGGACCCGCTCATGACCTACGCCCACGTGTGGATCATCAAGGAAGCCGCCGAGCGGGCGAAGTCGTACGACCCCAAGGCCCTGCGCGAGACGGTCGCGTCGATGGATCTGACGTCGGGCCCCGGCGCGTCCGCGCTCTATCCCGGCAACAAGGTGAAGTACGACGAGCGCGGCCGGCGCGTCGGCACCGCGCCGATCATCGTGCAGTGGCAGAACGGCGAGCCCTTCACGGTCGTGCCCGCCAACGTCGCCGTCAAGCAGCCGATCTGGCACGGCGGCAAGTAGCGGCGGCCACCGCCTGACACACGTGTGGGGGGGACGGGGGGCGCCCGGAGCCCCCCATGGTCACGGCGGCGCGCGGCGGATGCACGCGCGCGCGCTCACGATCGGGAACCGCCGCGCGGTGCGCGAAGTCCCCGGTCTCGCTTGATGGAGCTCGCCCAGTACATCGTGACGGGGCTGCTCGTGGGCGGCGTCTACGCGCTCATGAGCATCGGTCTGGCCCTGATCTTCGGCGTCATGCGGGTCGTCAACTTCGCGCAGGGCGACTTCATGATGCTCGGCATGTACCTGACGTACTACTTCGCGGTGGGGCACGCCATCGATCCGCTCCTCGGCGCGCTCATCGCGCTTCCGCCGTTCTTCCTGCTCGGTCTCATCCTCCACCGCGTGCTCCTCGTGCACGTCACCGGACGCGGCGGCCAGCGCGAGATGGACGCGCAGCTCATCCTCACCCTCGGCCTCTCGCTCATCATCACCAACGCCGTGACCATGATCCTGAGCCCGACCCCGCGGGGCATTCGCACGTCGTACGCGACGCAGGCCTTCGCCGTCGGCCCCATCCTCGTGAACCAGGCAAGGACGTACGCGTTCGGCATGGCGATCCTGCTCGCGCTCGGTGTCTACCTCCTCCTGACGCGGACCGACCTGGGCAAGGCGCTGCGCGCCGCCGCCGATGATCCGCAGGCCGCCGGCTATCAGGGCATCGACGTCCGCCGCATGCACGGCATCGCCTTCGGCATCGGCATCGCGCTCGTCGCCGCGGCGGGCGGCCTGCTCGCGACGTACTACCCGATCGAGCCGAACGTCGCCGTCAACTTCATCGTCCTCATGTTCGTGGCCGTCGTCCTGGGCGGCCTCGGCTCCATCCCGGGCGCCTTCGTCGGCGGCCTCGTCATCGGCCTCGTGCAGAACCTGACGTTGCTCGTGCTGCCGTTTCAGCTCCAGAACACCGGCGTCTTCATCGCGTTCCTGCTCGTGCTCTACCTGAGACCGCAGGGTCTGTTCGGTCAGCGCACGCGCGCGGTGTGATGACCGGGGCGATGCGCGCGAGCCGATGACCGCCGCCCGCAGAGACTGGCTCGTCGTGGCGGGGATCGTCGTCGTCGGCCTGCTCCTGACGTTCGGGTTGACGGAGAAGTACCACCACCGTGTGCTCACGCTCGTCTTCATCTGGGCTGCCATGGGCCTCGCCTGGAACATCATCAGCGGGTACGGCGGTCAGGTCTCGTTCGGCCACCAGGCCTTCTTCGGCATCGGCGCGTACACGACCGCGCTGCTCGAGATCAAGCTCGGCCTCACGCCGTGGATCGGCATGTTCGCCGGCATGGCCCTCGCCGCCGTGGCCGCGGTCGTCATCGGGCTGCCGACGTTCCGGCTCGCCGGCATCTACTTCGGTCTCGCCACGCTGGCCTATCCGCTCATCCTGCGCATCGTGATGGACTTCCTCGGCTACCAGGAAGTGTCGATGCCGATGCAGCGCGAGCGCCCGGCGCTGTTCATGCAGTTCACCGACCCGCGCGCTTACGATCTCCTCGCCCTGGGTGTGATGGCGGCCGCGCTCGTGCTCTCGCGCGCCATCGAGCAGCGGCCGCTCGGCTACGCCCTCCGCGCGCTGAAGGAGAACGAGCAGGCCGCGGAGGCCGCCGGCGTCGACAGCACGCGCACGAAGATGGTCGCGTACCTCCTGAGCGCGGCGCCGGCCGCGCTGGTGGGCACGATCTACGCGCACGCCGTGCTGTTCGTCGTCACGCCGGAAGCGGTGTTCGGCGTCCTCGTCATCGTGCAGACGCTCACCGTGTGCCTGGTCGGTGGCGCGGGGAGCGCGTGGGGACCGGTGATCGGCGCCGCGGTCATGGTGCCGGTGAGCGAGACCCTCGACGCCACGCTGGGCGATCGCATCCCCGGCATCCAGGGCGTCGTCTACGGCGCCGCGCTCATGGCGGTGATGCTGTTCGCCCCCGAAGGCCTGTACTGGCGTGTGCGCAACGTGATCAGCGCGCGGCGGACGCGGAGCGCCGGCGCGCGCCGTCCGATCGTGATCGCCCCGGACGGCTTCGCCCACGCGCCCGTCCCGGTCGGCAACGGCACCGTGCTGATGGACGTGCGCGGGGTGTCGAAGGCGTTCATGGGGCTGCAGGCGCTCGCCGACGTCAGCTTCGACGTGCGCGAGGGCGAGATCCTGGGAATCATCGGTCCCAACGGCGCTGGCAAGACCACGCTGTTCAACGTGCTGAACGGATTCCTCGTCCCCGAGCGCGGCGATGTTCGCTTCGCGGGCGAGACGGTGACCGGACTCCGACCCAGCGCCATCTGCCGCCGCGGCGTGGGCCGCACGTTCCAGGTCGTGCGCACGTTCCCGGAGATGACCGTGCTCGAGAACGTGATGGTCGGTGCCTTCGTGCGCGACGGTGAGGCCGGCGTCGCGCGCGGCCACGCCGAGGCCGCGCTGGCGTACACCGGGCTCGGTGACCGCGCCGCGATGTCGCCCACGGGGCTGACCACGCTCGATCTGCGCCTGATGGAGCTCGCCCGCTGCATGGCGGGGCAGCCGCGCCTCGTCCTGCTCGACGAGCCCCTCGCCGGGCTCAGCTCGGATGGTGTCGACGTGATGCTGACCATGATCCGTCGCCTGCGTGCCGACGGACGCACCGTCGTCATCATCGAGCACACGATGCAGGCGCTGCTGCGACTGGCCGATCGTCTCGTGGTGCTCGACCAGGGACGCCGGCTCGCTGACGGCCTGCCGGCCGACGTCACGCGTGATCCCATCGTCATCGAGGCCTATCTCGGCAAGCGGTGGCTCAACCGTGCTCAGAGTCTCCGGACTTAGCGTCGCCTACGGGGGGCTGCACGCCCTGGAAGACGTCTCGCTCGACGTCGGCGAGGGCGAGTTCGTCACGCTGGTGGGCCCGAACGGGGCGGGGAAGACCACGCTGCTCAAGGCGATCTCCGGCGCGGTGCCGTCGGCGCCGGGCGCGATCGCGCTGCGCGATCGCGATCTCGCCGGGCTGCCGCCGAGTCGTCGCGCCGCGCTCGGCATCGCGCACGTTCCGGAGGGGCGGCGCGTGTTCCCGTCGCTCACCGTGCTGGAGAACCTCGAGATGGGCTCGTATCGCTCCGCGGCGCGGCCGCATCGCGCCGAGAGCCTCGAGGCGGTGCTGGCGCTGTTTCCCGTGCTGCGCGAGCGGCGCGGTCAGCTCGCGGGCTCGCTCTCCGGCGGCGAGCAGCAGATGGTCGCCCTCGGCCGCGGACTGATGGCGCAGCCCGACGTGCTGTTGCTCGACGAGCCGTCGCAGGGACTGGGGCCGCGCATCGTCGAGCAGATCTTCGAGACCATCGAGCGCATCCGGCGCGAGCGGCGGCTGACCATCTTGCTCGTCGAGCAGCGTGTGGTGGAGGCTCTCGAGCTGTGCGACCGCGGCTATGTGCTCGAGACCGGGCGCGTCGTGCTGGTGGGCGGTCGGGAGGCGTTGCTCGCGGATGCGCGGGTGCAGAAGGCGTATCTCGGTGCGTGACGGGTTGTGGGGGGTTTGCCGCTGGCGGACGGGCGACGACGCCGGGTGGGGAGGCCGGCGCCACGACCGTTGTTCGCTCCGATGACCGCTCGAGGCGTCCCCTTCGTGGCGGACGGGCGGCGTCGTCGTCGCGGGCGCGTTGTACGGTTCGGGCGGCGGGGGAGTAGGTGATGGAGAGGCCGCGCAGTCGGACGATGGGTGGGTTGCTCGACGAGATGGCGGGGCGGTTTCCGGAGCGCGAGGCGGTGGTCGGGGTGGATG
>JBKPPN010000239.1:0-5611 GCA_046733575.1 Candidatus Methylomirabilota bacterium
ATCTTCCAGAACCAGACGCCGACCGACTGCGCGGTGCTCAACGCCGACGATCCGGCCACCGCGGGGCTCGCCTCGCGGACGCGGGCGCACGTGCTGTGGTTCAGCCGGCGCACGGTCCTGGGCCACGGCGTGTTCGTGCACGCCGGCTGGATCGCGGCGCGCCTCAGCGGGCACAGCGAGGAGATCTGCCCGCTCGCCGACATCGCCTTGCGGGGCAACCACAACGTCGAGAACGTGCTGGCCGCCACGGCGTGCGCGCTCTGGACCGGCATCGCGCCGGAGCGGATCCGGCGCGCCATCGCGCGCTTCCGCGCCGTGCCGCATCGCATCGAGCCGATCCGCGACGTCGCCGGCGTCCACTACTACAACGACTCCAAGGGCACCAACGTCGCGTCGACCATCAAGGCGCTGGAGAGCTTCACCGAGCCGATCGTGCTGATCGCGGGCGGCAAGGGGAAGGGGCAGGACTTCACGCCGCTCGCGCGGGCGGCCCGTGGACGCGTCCGCGACGCCATCCTGATCGGCGAGGACGCCGACAAGATCGCGGCCGCGCTAGAGCCCGCCCGCGTGCCGGTGAGCCGGAGCGCGTCGCTCGCGGATGCCGTGCAGCACGCGCGCGCGATCGCCGCTCCGGGCGATGTCGTGCTCCTGTCGCCCGCCTGCGCGTCGTTCGACATGTTCCAGGACTACGAGCATCGCGGCGACACGTTCCGCGCGCTCGTCACGGACCTCGCCTGATGCCGCGCAAGCTGATGCCCGACATGTGGCTCTTCGGCGTCGCGCTGGTGCTGCTCTCGCTCGGCGTGGTGATGGTCTACTCCGCGAGCGCCATCGTCGCCACCGACCGCTTCCACGATCCGTACTTCTTCCTGAAGCGACAGCTGGTGTGGGCGTGCGTGGGCGGCGCCGCGCTGTGGACGGCGATGCGCGTCGACTATCACCGTCTGGAGCGCCTCGTGATCCCGGCGCTCCTGGTGTCGCTCGTCCTGCTCGTGCTGGTGCTGGTCCCGCCCTTCGGGCAGGCCATCAACGGGACGCGACGCTGGTTCCGGCTCGGACCCGTCTCGCTGCAGCCCGCGGAGCTCGCCAAGGTGGCGCTCATCCTCTACCTGGCGGCCTTCCTCGCCCGGCGCGCCGACATGCTGGGCGATTTTCGGCGCGGATTCCTGCCGCCCCTCCTCGTCGCGGGCTGCGTCGGGGGTCTCGTGGTGAGCCAGCCCGACCTCGGCAACTGCGTGGCCATCATGAGCGTGACGTTCGCGCTGCTCTTCCTCGGGGGCAGCCCGGTGCGTCACCTGCTCGTGGTCTTTGCCGCCGCGCTGCCGCTCATCACGGTGGCGGTGTTGATGGCGCCGTACCGGCTGCGACGCGTGTTCGCCTTCGTCGACCCGTGGAGCGATCCGCGCGGGAGCGGGTTCCAGATCATCCAGTCCTGGCTCGCGCTCGGCGGGGGCGGACCGCTCGGCCGCGGCATCGGCGCCTCGCAGCAGAAGCTGTTCTATCTCCCCGAGGCGCACACCGACTTCATCTTCGCGATCATCGGCGAGGAGCTGGGCTTCGTGGGCGCCGTGGCCATCGTGGGGCTGCTCGCCGTGCTCGTGTGGCGCGGCTGGCGCGTCGGCCTGCGCGCGCCCGATCCGTTCGGGGCCTATCTGGCCCTCGGGATCACCGTGTTCCTCGCCATCCAGACGCTCATCAACCTGGGCGCCGTGACGGGGCTGCTCCCCACGAAGGGCCTGCCGTTGCCGTTCATCTCGTTCGGCGGCTCGTCGCTGCTCGTGACGATGCTGTCGACGGGCATCCTGCTCAACATCTCGCAGCACTGCTGGAGCGGCAGCGGCGCGCGCGAGCCGCGGCGCGAGCGCGGCTCGGTGGAGAAGGGCGTGGTGCGCGCCCGTGCGTAAGCGCTTCCAGCACGTTCACTTCGTCGGCATCGGCGGCAGCGGCATGTCGGGGATCGCCGAGATCCTGCTGACCCTCGGCCACGTGGTGACCGGGTCGGACGAGAAGCGGAACGACGCGATCGAGCGCCTCGAGCGCGCGGGGGCTAAGGTCTTCATCGGCCACCACGCGTCCAACGTCGAGGGCGCCCACGTGGTCGTCTATTCGTCGGCGATCGCGCGCGACAACGCGGAGCTCGCGGCCGCGCGCCAGCGCGGCATCGCCATCATCCCGCGCGCCGAGATGCTGGCCGAGCTCATGCGCATGAAGGTGGGCGTGGCGGTGGCCGGCACGCACGGCAAGACGACCACGACGTCGATGGTCGGTGCGGTGCTGTCCGAGGCGCGCTACGACCCGACCATCGTCGTCGGCGGACGGGTCCTGAACCTCGGGGCCAACGCGCGGCTGGGCGCGGGCGAGTACCTGGTGGCCGAGGCCGATGAGTCCGACGGCTCGTTCCTGAAGCTCACGCCGACGGTCGCCGTCGTCACGACCATCGACGCCGAGCACATCGACCACTACGGCACTCTCGAGGCCCTCCAGGACGCCTTCGTCCAGTTCGTCAACAGCGTGCCGTTCTACGGCGTCGCGGTGGTCTGCCTCGATCAGCCGAACATCCAGGCCATCATCCCGCGCGTCGAGAAGCGGGTCATCACCTACGGCCTCGAGTCCGCCGCCGATCTCGTCGCCCGCCACGTCGAGCTGGACGGGCTCACCTCGCGCTTCGACGTCTACCAGCGCGCCGTCCGGCTGGGCGAGTGCCGCTTGAAGGTCCCGGGACGTCACAACGTGCTGAACGCGCTCGCCGCCGTCGCGGTCGGGCTCGACCTCGACGTGCCGTTCGCGACGATCCAGTCTGCCCTCGCCGGCTTCAGCGGCGTGCAGCGCCGTTTCCAGGTGCGTGGCACGGCGAGGGGTGTCACGGTGGTGGACGACTACGGGCATCACCCCGCGGAGATCCGGGCCACGCTGGCCGCCGCCAAGGCCGGCTTCGACGCTCGCGTGGTGACGCTGTTCCAGCCCCATCGCTACACGCGCACCTTTCACCTCCGCCAGGACTTCCTCACCGCGTTCAACCAGGCGGACGTGCTGCTCGTCATGGACATCTATCCGGCCGGGGAGGCGCCCATCCCGGGCGTCACGTCGGCCGACCTCGTGGACGGGATCCGCGCGCACGCGCACCGCGACGTCACGTACGTCGGCGGCGACCACGCGCGCATCCTCGCGCACCTCGTCGAGATCTGCCGGGCCGGAGATCTCGTGCTGACGCTGGGAGCGGGCGACGTGGGCCAGATCGGCCCGGAGCTTCTCGCGCGACTCGAAGCCTCGCGTTAAGGGAGAACACCATGCTGGGAGAGATTCGTGGGGACGTGCGGTTCAAGGAGCCGCTGAGCTTCCACACCTCGCTGCGGATCGGCGGCCCCGCCGACATCTTCGTCATCCCGCAGGATCTGGACGACATCCGTCACGCCCTTGACTTCGCGCATCGCGAGCAGCTGCCGGTGAACGTCATCGGAGCCGGCAACAACCTGCTCGTGCACGACCGGGGCGTCCACGGCGTCGTCATCAAGATCGAGGGCTGCCTGGGCCGGGCCGAGTTCAACGGCGAGGAAGCCGTGGCGGGCGCGGGGGTCAGCCTGTCGGCGCTCATCCGCGAGGCCGCTGCGCTGAACCTGGGCGGCGTGGAGCCGCTCGTCGGCATCCCGGCCACGATCGGCGGCGCGCTGGCCATGAACGCGGGGACGCCGGACGGGCGCATGGGCGACTTCGTGAGCGCCGTCTACTTCCTGCACGCGGACGGCTCCATCGGCGAGTTCAAGCCGAACACGAGCGGCTTCGCGTACCGCGCCTTCGAGTTCCCCCCCGATTCGGTGCTCGTGGGCTGCCGCCTGCAGTTCCAGCGCCGGCCCCACGCCGAGGTGCAGCGCGACATCAAGCAGCGCCTCAAGCAGAAGAAGTCGAGCCAGCCGCTCGCGCTGGCGTCGGCGGGCTGGGTGTGGAAGGACCCCGCGGGCGACGCCGCGTCACGCCTCATCGAGCGGTCGGGCTTGAAGGGCAAGCGCATGAACGGGGCCGAGATCTCGGCGAAGCACACCAACTTCATCGTGAACCGCGGCGGCGCGACGGCGGCCGACGTCCAGGCGCTCGTCGACATCACGCGCGAGCGCGTGCACGCGCAGTTCGGGATCACGCTGGAGCTGGAGCTCCGGACGCTGGGAGGGTGACGCAATGCTGATCTCGCCGCGTGCGCCGCGACCGTCCGTCGACGATGTGGGCGCGCGCGGGTCGGTCGTGCGGGCGCAGCGCGTGGGCAAGCCGCGGAAACGGCGCCCGCGACTGCGCCGCATCCTCCGTCCGCTCGCGCTCTCGCTGCTCGTCATCCTCGTCGTGGGCGGCACCGCGCTCGGGTGGCGATGGCTCCTCACCACGCCGCGGTTCGCCGTCGCGCAGGTCGAGGTGCGTGGCGCCTCGCGCATCCCCACCGAGCAGATCGTCGCCGCGGCGGGCATCCGGCCGGGCGCGAACCTGCTCCGACTCGACGTCGCGGGGGCGACGGCGCGCGTCGAGGCCATGCCCGAGGTGCGGCGCGCGCAGATCGTGCGGGATCTGCCCGGGCACGTGACCATCTACATCGACGAGCGCCGGCCGTTCACGCTCGTGAACGCGGGGCGGTTGCACTGGGTCGACGAGGAGGGCCGGGCCCTCGGCGTGACGTCGAGTCCCGTGGCGCTCGCCGTCCCCGCCATCACCGGGCTGAGCGAGGAGGAGCTGCGCACCATGCGCACCGCCCCGAGCAAGAAGGCGCAGCTCGCCATCGGGCTGATCCGCACGCTGCTCCGGAGCAGCAGCGCGCTGGCCGAGGAGATCTCGGAGATCGACATGAGCCGCAAGGACGGGCCCGTGCTCTACACGGTGGACGGCGTCGAGGTGCGCCTGGGCAGCGAGGAGTGGGAGGACCGTCTCGCGCGGCTGGAGGGTGTGCTGGCCCAGCTCGGTCGCGACGGAGGCGGTGTCAGCGCGGTCGACCTCAGGTTCCGCGACCAGGTCGTGCTGCAGAGGGGAGGTGGCCGTTGAAGCGTGTGAAGGATGATCCGATCGTGGGTCTCGACGTCGGGACGACGAAGATCTGCGCCGTCATCGCGGAGCCTCGCGGCGACGCGGGCGGCAGTCCCGAGGGGCGCAGCCTCGAGGTGATCGGGGTCGGCACGGCGCCCTCGCGCGGTCTACGCCGCGGCGTGGTGGTGAACATCGAGTCCACCGTCGAGGCGATCCGTCAGGCCGTGGCCGAGGCGGAGCAGATGGCGGGCGTGGAAGTGGCCGGCGTGTACGCCGGCGTCGCGGGCGGCCACATCAAGAGCCTCAACAGCCGGGGCGTGGTGGCGGTGTCGGGCAAGGACCGCGAGGTGAGCGCGGTCGACGTGGAGCGCGTGATCGAGGCGGCGCGTGCGATCAACCTGCCCCAGGATCGGGAAGTCATCCACGTGCTCCCGCAGACGTTCGTGGTCGATGATCAGGACGGTGTGCGCGAGCCCATCGGCATGTCGGGCGTGCGCCTGGAGGCGGAGGTCCACATCGTCACCGGCGCCATCACGTCGGTGCAGAACGTGATCCGCTCCGTCAACCGCGCCGGGCTCGCCGTGCAGGACGTGGTCCTGGAGCCGCTTGCCTC
>JBKPPN010000240.1:0-13047 GCA_046733575.1 Candidatus Methylomirabilota bacterium
CCGCCGAGGCGCCGGATCCAGTCGCGCGCCAGCCGGGCGTCCACGGCGAGCCGCGCGCCGGCGAGCCGTGGCGACGCCGCCCCGGCGGGCGGCGGCGCGGTGAGATGCGCGCTCCATGCGGGATCGTCGATCGCCGCGCAGGTCGGGCGCAGGATCGCCAGCCACGGACGCCAGTCCGGATGCGCCCGCCCGAGGTCGTCGAGACGACGGTCGGTCACCGCCGTGACGCGGACGCCGTCTCCGCCGCCCGGCGTTCCAGGTCCTGCACCGGGGTCGGCGTCTTGAAGTACGGCTGCGAGCCCTCGTGCAGGGTCACCACGCCGTCGCGATTACCCACGTCGGCGCCCGGGCCTCCCTGACGCGCCCGACGCGCTTCCGGGCTGGAGCACCCGGCGATGAGCGCCACGACCACCAGCGCCGCGAGCGCCGACCCCTTGTGTGCCACCTCACACGCCCTGCGCCGACAGCACGATGACCACGCGAAACACGAATCCCCCGATGAGGACGAGGGCCGCCGCCGCGACGGGCGTGCCGCGCCATCGAACGAGCGACGGCCGCCATTGCAGCGCCAGCGGGACGATGATGCCGAGCAGGATCACGCCGACCACCAGCAGCAGTCCCCAGTGGTTCAGCCAGAGGCGGCGTGCGGGTCCGAGCGACACGACGAGCGCGATGATCGCGAGGAGCTCCAGCACGAGGGCGGAGACGTCGAAGCGTCGCATGCGTGCCACGGTGGTGGACGCCGAGCGCCGAGCGCCGAGCAGCAGCAGCAGCGCCGCGGACGTCGACGCGGCCGAGATGACGAAGGCCAGTCCCAGGACCGGGGTGTCGGCCCAGATCGGTCGATTCGTGACGGTGAGGAGCACGCCGGTGTACCCAGCCACGAAGAAGCCCAGCAGTCCGCCGATCACCGTGATCACGCCTCCGAGGACGCCCGGCGTGCGGAGCACGCGGAAGGCGCCCCACCGCCGCGGGCGGTCCTCGGCCAGCGCGCCGAGCACCGAGAGCAGCGTGAGGCCGCCGAACAGGAACAGGACCCACGACCCGGCCGACATGGGGGACCACGGCTTGAGCATCGGCGCGCCCGTCTCCGACTTGATCAGCATGTGCCAGAAACGCAGCGGCCGACCCAGGTCGACGGTCAACAGGATCGCGCTCACGATCACCGCGGGCAGCGCCACGTAGTAGCCAAGACGCGCGAGCGAGCGGTCTTCGCGGGCGCCGAACAGATCGAGCATGGCGGCCAGGACGTAGCTGCCGCCGGCAAGGCCGCCGATGAAGAAGTAGAAGATGATGAGCCAGTGCCACTCCGGCGGCGCGGTGAACCAGGTGCTGGGCGGCGACGTCATCGCTCGCCGTCCCGTCGACCGCGCAGGCTGACGAGGCCGGCGATCCCGACCAGGAGCGCGCCGAGCGCCGTGGTCCACGAGCTGCGCCGCAGGTTCCGGCTCGGCAGCTTCGGATCGGGCGGAAGCCCGTAGACCTCGGGACGGTCGATGAGGAGGAAGAACGAGTTCAGCCCGCCCAGCATCTTGTCGTCGGCGCCGTAGAGGTACGCGCCCTTCTCGCCGCGGCCGTGCAGCTGCTCGACGCGGTTCGCCGCCCGGTGCTTCAGATCCGCGATGGGCCCGAACTGGATCGACGCCGTGGGACACGCCTGCGCGCACGCGGGCGTCATCCCCGCCTGCATCCGGTCGTAGCACAGCGTGCACTTCTGCGCCGTCCCGGACGCGGGATTGATGTCGATGACCCCGAACGGACAGGCGGGGATGCAGTCGCGACAGCCGTTGCAGACGTCGGACTGGATCACCACGGTGTCGAACTCGGTGCGGATGATCGCACCGGTCGGACACACCTCGAGACAGCCGGCCTGCACGCAGTGCTTGCAGACGTCGCTCATGAGGAGCCAGCGGCCCTGCGAGCGGTCCGGCGTGAACTGCTCGACGAACTTCACGTGGCGCCAGTGGATGCCGTCGAGCCGTCGCGTGTTGTCGTAGCTGTCACCGGAGAGCGTGTTCAGTCCGCCGTTGGTGGCAGGGAGCTGGTTCCACTCCTTGCACGCGACCTCGCACGCCTTGCAGCCGATGCAGACCGTCGTGTCGGTGAAGAATCCCATCGCCTCCGGCATCACGCGTGTCCCTCGCGCGGCGGCGCGTCCGCCTTCTCCACGTTGCACACGAACGCCTTGCCCTCGTGGATGCTGACGTTCGGATCGCCCACCAGCGACGTCAGATCGTTCACCACGTCGCCCGTGCTGAGCCCCTCGTAGCCCCAGTGCCACGGCATCCCGACCTGGTGGAGGCGCTTGCCGTTCACCGTGAGCGGACGCAGACGCCGCGTCACGAGCGCCTTGGCGCGGATGCGCGCGCGCGGCGAGCTGATGGCCACCCAGTCGAGGTTCCGGATGCCCTTCTCCTCCGCCAGCTCCGGACTCAGCTCGACGAACAGCTCGGGCTGCAGCTCGGTGAGCCAGGGCAGCGAGCGGCTCATGGCGCCGGCCAGGTAGTGCTCGGTCAGCCGGTACGTCGTCATCACGTAGGGGAAGCGCGTGTCACCCGGCTCGGCGAGCGGGTTGCCGGGGTTCTTCCAGTACTTGAGGACGGGACTCATCTGCTGCTTGTACAGCGGATTACGGACCGGCGACTCTGCCGGCTCGTAGTGCGTCGGCAGCGGACCGTCGACGAGCCCTTCGGGCACGTAGAGCCAGCCCAGCCCGTCGGGCTTCATGATGAACGGCTGCGTCCCCGACAGATGGTCGAGACCGATCGCGTCGGCCTTGCCCTTGGCGTCGGGCGCCTTGGAGATCTGGAAATCGGGGACGTCGAGTCCGACCCACTTCTTCTGCCCGGCGTCCCACCAGACCCAGCGCTTGCGCTCGCTCCACGGCCGGCCCTCGAGATCGGCGGAGGCGCGGTTGTACATGATCCGGCGATTGGCCGGCCACGCGTACCCCCAGCCGAGCTGTGCGCCGCGCTTGCCGGGTGGATCCGCGGTGCGATTCGCGGCGCGATTCTGCCCCGGCGCGGGGAACACGCCGCAGTAGATCCACGAGGCGCACGTGGTCGAGCCGTCGTCCTTGAGGTCGGCGAAGCCCGCAACGTGACGGAGCGGCTCGCCCGTGTAGAAGCCGTTGATCTCGCGCAGGATCTTGTGACCGTCGGGCTCACCCGGCTCCTGCTGCGGCTCGCCCTGCTGAGCCTGGACGGGATCGGGATCGAAGTCCCACACGAGCTTCTGGAATCCCTCGTCGCGCTTCTCGGTGCTGCCGGCGTAGAGCTTCTTGAGCCGGAGGGCCAGCTGGTGCGTGAACCACAGGTCGGAGCGACAGTCGCCCGGCGGCGTGGCGGCCTTGAAGTGCCACTGCAGCATCCGGAACGTGTTGGTGAAGCTGCCCTCGTACTCGGCGACCTGCGCGGACGGGAAGAAGAAGACCTCGGTCTTGATGTCCTTGGTGTGGACCTCGCCGCTCTTCACTTCCGGCGCGTTCTTCCAGAACGTCGCCGTCTCGTGGATCCAGTTGTCCTTGACCACGAGCCAGTCGAGCTGACGGAGCGCGGACCTCTCGAGCCGACCGTTCAGCGAGGTGGCGGGATTCTGGCCGATGGCCAGCATGCCCTTCACCTGGCCGTCGTTCATGGCCACGAACATCGGCATGTGGGAGTGGTCGCCGCGGATCTTGGGGTGCCAGTCATAGCCGAAGTCGTTCTCGGGCGTGGCGGCGTCGCCGTACACCGACTTGAGGTACGACACGAAGAACTTCGGGGTGTTCGCCCAGTACCCCGTCGGCACGGTCTCGGTCGCGAGGTACTCCTTCAGCGTCGCGTGCCGCTTGAGCGCCGAGGGATGCGGCATGTAGCCGTGCACGGAGTGATAGAGGGTCGGGATGTCGGTCGATCCCTGGATCGACGCGTGGCCGCGCAGCGCCATGATGCCGCCACCCGGCCGTCCCACGTTGCCGAGCAGGAGCTGCAGCAGCGCGCAGCAACCGATCATCTGCGGCCCGTACGTGTGCTGCGTCCACGCAACGGCGTAGGCGAACGACGTCGTGCGGTCGCGTCCCGACGCGTCGAGAATCGCCTGGGCCACCTTCAGGAACGTGTCCTGCGGACAGCCGGTGACGCGCTCGACCATCTCGGGCGTGTAGCGTGCAAAATGGCGCTTGACGATCTGGAACACCGTGCGCGGGTCCTGCAGGCTCGGATCGCGCGGCGGAGCGGGCTTCAGCAGCGACTTCACGAGCGGCTCGAACGGCGGCCCGGACGGCGCGGTGGCGGCCTTGTCGGCCTGCCCACCCCCGCCCGGACCGCCGCCCTGCGTCCCCTCCCGTTGCCCGACCGGCTGTTCCCCCGATTGCTGCGTGTTTCCCGTCCAGCCCTGCGACTGGCCCTTGCCGGTCCCGGCATACTTCCAGCTCGCGTTGTCGTACTGACCGAGGAAGGCGTCGTACGGCCACTCCGCCTTGTTGCCCTTGTACTGCATGAGGCCGGAGAACACGCCGTCCAGGTCTTCCGCGTCCTTGTAGTCATCGCTCACCAGCGTGGACGCGTTGGTGTAGTTCGCGACGTACTCGTGGAAGAACGGGTCGGAGTTCCACCGCTCGCTGTTCAGGACGAAGTTCACCAGGCCGCCCAGGAACGCGACGTCCGAGCCGGCGCGGATCGGCGCATAGAGATCGGCCATGGCGCTGGTGCGGGTGAAGCGCGGGTCGACGTGGATGATCTTGGCGCCGCCCAGCTTGGCCTTCATGGGCCAGCGAAACGCGACGGGATGGTTCTCCGCCATGTTCGAGCCCATGACCACGACGCAGTCCGACTCCTCCATGTTGCGGTAGAAGAACGTCGCGGCGCCCCGTCCGAACCGTGTCCCCAGCCCGGGGACGCTGGAGCTGTGTCAGATCCTGGCCTGGTTCTCGATGGGAACGATGCCGAGCCCGCGCATGAGCTTCTGCTGGATGTGGTTCCACTCGTTGTCGAGGGTGGCGCCCCCGAGCGAGAAGATGGCCGTGGTGGAGTTGACGCGCGTCCCGTCGGGCAACGTCTCGATGAACGTCTCGTCGCGCGTCTTCTTCACGAGCTCGGCCACGCGCGTCATGGCGCGCTCCAGATCCCACACCTCCCAGTCGGACGCGCCGGGGGCCCGATGCAGCACGCGGGTCGGTCGATTGGGATTGACGTGCAGCTGGTAGATCGCCGCGCCCTTGGGACACAGCGTCCCCTCGTTGAACGGACTCCGCGGATCGCCCTCGATGTTGACGATCTTGCCGTCGACGGTATGGACGAGGGTGGCGCAGCCCACGGAACAGTAGGGGCAGATGCTGGGGACCGCCTTGGCTGGCTTGATCCGGAGCTCCTGCGCGCGCGCCAACGTCGGCGCGAGGTTGGCTCCGAGTCCGGCGAGTCCCCCGAGCGCGGTCCCGCTGCCCACCGCGCTCGAGAGCTTCAGGAAGTCTCGACGCGATACGTCCATCGTCGGCTTTTCCTACGCAATCACGATGCCGCCGATCGTTCCCGGTCGTCGCGCTTTTCCCGGCGCACCGCGTCGATCCGGCGCCTCGTCCGAGGGCGCGTCCGTATCAGGCGTGGCGCGGCGTTCGGGCTCCATGGCGGTGGCGCGAACGGATGACGGCAAGCGGCGTGCAATGCGCAAACGCATGATGTGCTCAATGAGCCGATTCAAGCGAACGACGCTCGCCGTCGCAGCCGTCGCAGCCGCGCTGACCGGCTGTAATGCTGCTAAAAACGTATCGGTGGCCGAGATCCAGCCGTCGGCCTTGCCGCGCGAGCGCGCGGTCGCGCTACCGTCGCCGACCGTGCTCGCGGAGGGGACCGTGCCGTCCCTGCCCGCCGATCACGTCGAGTGGGTGGCCGACCGCGTGGCGTTCTGGGAGCGCCCGATCGTGCACCGTCACGAAGCGGCCTTCGTGTACGCGCCCGTCACGCCGAGCCGCCTCGTCCTGCCGCAGGGCGCGCGCACCCTGGCGCCGGGACAGGCGGTCTTCGTCCCCGCCGGCGTCTGGCACACGCATGACCGTACGTGCAGCGTGCCCACCGACTGTCGCGACGCCTTCGTCGAGATCCGGATGACGTCGACGGACACCCCGCTGCCGCGCGTGGCCACACCGAAGGCGTCCGTGTTCGAGAGCTCGGAGATCGGCGTCGCTCGCGGCGCGCCCGCGCAGGTGCGGCTGGAGCTCATCCGCCCCGACGCGGTCCCCGAAGCCGGGGAGGAGGGCGGCACGCTGTACGTGCGCGTTCCGCGCAACGGCTACGCGCTGGGCTGGCGCGTCGTGCAGGAGGATCGCGGCACGCGTCGTTGAGCCGGCGGCACCTTTTCGCTAAGGTGTCGCCCATGTCGGTCACGGTGCGGTTCGTCGGCTCGGGCGACTCCTTCGGCAGCGGCGGGCGCTTCCAGACGTGCATCGTCGTCGACGCGCCGGGGATCCGCTTCGCCATCGACTTCGGCGCGTCCTCGCTCATCGCGCTGGCGCAGGCCGGCATCGCCCCGAACTCGCTGGACGCCGTGCTCCTGACGCACCTGCACGGCGACCACTGCGGCGGCGTCCCGTTCCTTGTCATGGACGCCATGCTGGCCGCCAAGCGCGACCGGCCGCTGACGGTGGCCGGTCCCGTCGGCACCACCGCGCACATGACGACGCTGCGCGACGCGCTCTTCCCGGGCTCGCACGTCATGACGCCGCGCTTCGCCCTGACCTACGCCGAGCTGCCGACGAGCGTTCCCACCCGCGTCCTCGACCTCGTCGTGACGCCCGAGCCGGCCCGCCACGTCCCCGAGACGCGACCGATGGCCCTGCGCGTGGAGGTCGGCGGCCGCGCGATCGCGTACACGGGCGACACGGAGTGGACCGACGACGTGGCGCGCGCCGCGCGCGATGTCGATCTGCTCATCGCGGAGTGCTACTTCTACGGCAAGCCGATCAAGAACCACATGACGTACGCCGCCATCGCCGACGGCGTCCGGTCGGCCGGAGCGCGACGGGTCATCCTCACGCACATGAGCGCCGAGATGCTGGCCCATCGTGACGACGTGCCCGAGGAGTGCGCCGACGACGGGACGGTCGTGACGCTGTGAGCCGTTGTGCGGGCAGGAGGCACCGATGCCACTGAACGTCCGCCGGGTGATCACCGGACACGACGCGAGCGGCCGCGCCATCATCGCCATTGACGAGGTCGCCACCCACACGTTCGTGGGCCGAGCCGGCGCGACGGCCTGCAACGTGTGGACGACGGAAGGATTCCCCGTCGACAACTCGGGCCGCGAGGACGCGGGCCTGCGCAAGGCGGGCACCACGCTGCCCGGCGGCACGATCTTTCGTATCATCGAGTTCGCCCCCGGCGTCGCCCCGCGCAATCACCGCACGGACTCCATCGACTACGGCGTCATCCTGTCCGGCGAGATCGACATGGAAGTGGACGACTCGACCGTGCACCTGCGCGCGGGCGACGTCTTCGTGCAGCGGGGCACCATGCACAACTGGGTCAACCGCGGCACGGCGCCGTGCGTGCTGGCCGTGGTGCTGATCGATGCGAAGTCGGTGGAGGTCGGAGGCACGACCCTGCCCGCGCAGGGCTGAAGGAAGACGAACGCGACGACCGCCGGTGTGAGAGCCGGCGCCACTCATCGTGAGCGAGGGAGCCGACGAATGATCATCAAGAGCGTGGGGGCCGACGTGGCCATTCCCGACGTGTCCATCACCGACTACGTGTTGCGGCACGCCGAGCGGTTGCGCGACAAGCCGGCCATCATCGACGGACCGACCGGACGGACGCTGACGTACGGTCGGCTCGCCGACGCCATCCGCCGCGTCGCCACCGGTCTCGCCCGGCGCGGCTTCGAGAAGGGCGACGTGATGGCCATCTACAGCCCCAACGTTCCGGAGTACGAGGTGATGTTCAACGCCGTGGCCTCGCTCGGCGGCGTCAACACCACCGCGAATCCGCTCTACACGGCGGGCGAGCTGGCGCGTCAGCTCGAGGACTCGCGCGCCCGGTTCCTCGTCACGGTGCCGACCTTCCTCGACAAGGCGCGCGAGGCCGCGCAGGCCGTCCGCACGGTCGAGGAGATCTACGTCTTCGGCGAGGCGCCGAACGCGCGTCCGTTCGCCTCGCTCCTGGAGGCGCCGCCGACACCGCCCTCGGTCGCCATCGATCCCGCCAGCGACGTCGTCGCGCTCCCGTACTCCAGCGGCACGACGGGACTGCCCAAGGGCGTGATGCTCACGCACCGGAACCTGGTGGCCAACCTCTGCCAGACCGAGGGCATGCCGGGGTTCGACGGATTTCGCGAGCGCGACGTCATCATCGCGGTCCTCCCGTACTTCCACATCTATGGGATGGTCGTGATCATGAAGCTCGGGCTCTCGCAGGGCGGCACGATCCTCAACATGCCGCGCTTCGACTTCGGCGAGTTCCTCGCCGCCATGCAGAAGTACAAGGTCACCATCGCGCCGCTCGTCCCGCCCATCGTCCTCGGCATGGTGAAGAACCCCGTCGTCGATCAGTTCGACCTCTCGAGCGTCCGCCTGGTGTTCTCCGGCGCGGCGCCCCTCGGCGAGGACATCGCGCGGCAGCTCAGCAAGAAGCTCGGCTGTCCCGTCGTGCAGGGCTACGGGATGACGGAGGCCAGCCCCGTGACGCATCTGAGCCCGACCGTGAATGCGCCCGCGAAGCCCGGCTCGATCGGGCTGGTGGTGCCCAACACCGAGGTGCGGGTCGTCGACGTCGACGGGGGCGACGACGTCCCGCAGGGCAAGGACGGCGAGCTCTGGATCCGCGGCCCGCAGATCATGAAGGGCTACCTGGGCCGGCCGCAGGAGACCGCGGACTGCATCGACTCGGAGGGCTGGTATCACAGCGGCGACGTGGGCTACGTCGACGCGGAGGGCTGGTTCTACGTGGTCGACCGGACCAAGGAGCTCATCAAGTACAAGGGCATGCAGGTGGCGCCCGCCGAGCTCGAGGCGCTGCTGCTCACGCATCCCGCCGTGCTGGACGCCGCGGTCATCCGCAAGGCCGACGAGGAGGCCGGCGAGGTGCCGAAGGCCTTCGTGGTGCTGAAGCCGGACGAGACGTCGCGCGCGACGACCGCGGACGCCATCATGGGCTGGGTCGCCGAGCGCGTGGCCCCGCACAAGCGCATCCGCGATCTGGAGTTCGTGCGCGAGATCCCGAAGTCGGCCTCCGGCAAGATCCTGCGTCGCCTCCTCGTGCAGCAGGAGAAGGCGCGGGCCTGAGCGTGTTCATCGTCGGCGTCGACGTCGGCGGCACGTTCACCGACCTCACCGCCGTCGACGAGACGTCGGGCCGGGTGGTCGTCACCAAGGTTCCCTCGCAGCCGCGCCACGAGGCGGCCGCGGTGCTCGCGGGACTGGCCGCGCTCGGCATCGCGAGCGCCGACGTGCGACGTCTGGTGCACGGGACGACCGTCGGCACGAACGCGGTGCTCGAGCGGCGCGGCGCTCGCGTCGCGGTGCTGACCACGGCCGGGTTCCGCGACCTCATCGAGATCGGCCGCACCAAGCGCAACATCCCGGCCCTGTTCGTGCCGACGTTCGTGCGTCCCAAGCCCGTGGTGCGGCGTCGCGACCGCTTCGAGATCGTCGAGCGGATGAACGCCGACGGCTCGGTGCTGGTGCCGCTCGACCGCGCGAGCGTCGAGCGCGCGGTCGAGGGCGCCGTCGGCGCCGAGGCGGAGGCGATCGCGGTGTGCTTCCTCCACGCGTATCTGAATCCGACGCACGAGCGGCTCGTGGCGGACGCCGTGAAGGGCAAGCGTCCCGGGCTGCCCGTGTCGTGCTCGGCCGACGTCGTTCCCGAGTATCGCGAGTTCGAGCGCTTCAGCACGACGGTGCTGAACGCGTACCTCCAGCCGCTCATGGACGCGTACCTGAGCGGCCTCGACGAGCGGTTGCTCGCGGCCGGCTACGGCCACGGCGTGCTGACGGTGGCGTCGAGCGGCGGCATGATGACGGCCGAGACGGCGCGGCGCCTGCCCATCAAGACGGTGTTCTCCGGTCCCGCCGGCGGCGTGAGCCAGGCATGCTTCGTGGGCGCGGCGAGCGGTGTGCGCGACTTCATCACCTACGACATGGGCGGCACGTCGACGGACGTCTGCCTCGTGCACGGCCTGACCCCCGTGATGACCGCGGACAGCATGATCGGCGCGTTCCCGGTCAAGGTCCCGCAGATCGACATGCACACGGTGGGCGCGGGCGGCGGCTCCATCGCGTGGGTCGACGTCGACGGCAGCCTGCAGGTCGGTCCACGCAGCGCGGGCGCCTCTCCCGGCCCCGCCGCGTACGGTCTGGGCGGCACCGAGCCGACCGTCACCGACGCCAACGTGGTGCTCGGCCGCATCGGCACGCGTCAGAAGCTCGGCGGCAGCATCACGGTCGATCCCGCCCGCGCCCGCGCCGCCGTCGCCGATCTCGCCGCGCGCCTGGGGACGGGCATGAGCCCGGAGAAGCTCGCGGACGGCATCGTGACCATCGCGGTCGCCAAGATGACGTCTGCCATCCGGGAGATCTCGATCCAGCGGGGCCACGATCCGCGCGACTTCACGCTGGTCGCCTTCGGCGGCGCCGGGCCCATGCACGCGCTCGCCATGGCCGACGAGATCGGGATCACGCGGGTGCTCGTGCCTCGCCATCCCGGCAACTTCTCGGCCCTCGGCGTGCTCGCCTCGGACATCAAGCACGACGACGTGCGAACGCGCATCGGGCCGCTGCGCGAGCGCCGCGCCGCCCTCGACGCCCTCTTCGCCGAGATGGCCGATGCCGCGCGACGTCAGCTCGAGCTCGAGGGCTTCGTCCCGTCGGACCAGCGTCTGGTGCGCTCGCTCGATCTTCGATATCGCGGCCAGGCGTTCGAGCTCAACGTGGCGGTCGGCCACGACGGCGCGCCGCTGCCCGAGACCGACCCGCTCGAGGCCACCTTCCATCGTCAGCACGCCGCGACGTACGGCCACGCCGACCCGACCGCGGCGGTCGAGCTCGTCAACGCCCGTCTCGTCGCCTACGGCGTCGTGCCGAAGCCCGCCGCGGAACCGTATCGGCGCGCCACACGCGACATGGAGGCGGCGCTCCGGGAGCGTCGCGCCGTCTGGTTCGACGGGAAGCGCGGCACGTCGCCGGTGTGGGACCGCGACCACTTGCCCGAGCGCGCGATCATCGAGGGGCCGGCCATCGTCGAGGAGTTCGGCGCCACGACGGTCGTGCCGCCGGGCTGGCGCGGCGCGCTCGATGAGCACGGGAACCTGCGCCTCGCGCGCGTCGGCGACGGCGCGCACGACCACGCTCGGAGCCGCGAGGGCGGGCGATGAGCGTCGACCCGATCACGCTCGAGGTGCTGCGCGAGGCGTTCGTGTCGACCGTGCGCGAGATGCGGGTGACGCTCGTGCGCACCGCGTACTCGTCGATCCTCTACGAGGGCGAGGACTTCTCGTGCGTGCTCATGGACGGCGACGCCCAGATCGTGGCGATGTCGAAGGGGCAGGATCATCCGCTCCACATCGTGCCCATCGCGTGGTCGATGAAGGCGGTGCGCGAGAAGTTCGGCGACGACATCCATCCCGGCGACATCTTCCTGCACAACGACCCCTACACGGGCGGCACGCACCTGAACGACGTCGCCATGATCTACCCGCTCTTCGCGCCCGGCGGATCGGGCGCGTCGGAGCTGTTCGTGTTCCCCGTCGTCCGCGCGCACTGGGGCGACGTGGGCGGCATGAGTCCCGGCAGTCTCTCGGGCGGCGCGACGGAGATCTTCCAGGAGGGTGTGCGGATCCCGCCCATCCGGATCTACGAGCGCGGCGAGCCGAACCGGGCCGCCCTCGAGCTGATCTTCGGGAACATGCGCGGGCCGCGCGAACGACAGGGCGACTTCCACGCGATGATCGGGACGTGCCGGAAGGCGGCCGAGCGCATCGAGTCGCTCGCCGCGCGCTACGGCGCGACGACCGTGCGCGCCGCCGTCGCGGAGCTGATGGACCGCGCGGAGCTCCGCATGCGTCGCGCCATCGGTCGACTCCGGCCGGGCGACTACGTCTACGAGGCGCACCTCGAGAGCGGCCGCGATCGCCTGGAGCCGCTCACGGTGCGCGCGACCGTCACCGTCGGCGCCGACAGCATCACCGTCGATCTCGCCGGCACCTCGCCGCAGACGGCAGGACCGACGAACGTCGGCCCCGCGATGGCGCCGACGGGCGCGTTCACGATCGTGAAGTCGTTCCTCGATCCGGGCACCGACGTCAACTCGGGCGCCTTCCGGCCCCTCACCGTCATCACGCCGCCGGGGACGATCGTCAACGCCAACCCGCCCGCGCCGTGCGGCGGCATGGTCGAGGTGAAGTACTGCGTGGAGACCGCCGTCATGGGGGCGCTGGCCCCCGCGCTTGACGGGAAGGTCACCGGCGACCTCAAGGGCGGGGGCAACCACTGCTACGTGGGCGGCCCCCACCCGGACACGGGCGAGACGTTCATCTTCTACGAGTACCCCGCGGGGGGCACCGGCGCGTTCGACGGCGGCGACGGCAGCAACACCGTGCGCGCGTGGACCGAGAGCGACATGACCACGCTGCAGCCCGTCGAGGCGGTCGAGCAGCTCTATCCCATCCGCGTCGAGGAGACGTCGCTGCGCGAGGACTCCGGCGGCCCGGGCACGTGGCGGGGCGGCCTCGGCCTGACGCGCGCGGTGCGCATCCTCACGTCGAGCACGCGACTGTCGGTGCTGGCGGAGAAGGCCGTGTTGCCGCCGTTCGGCGTCTGCGGCGGGGCGGCGGGCGCGACCAACCGGTTCTGGGTTCGACGCCACGGGGCGCCCGTGGCGCCCTCGCCCCTGCCCGGGAAAGTGAGCGCGTTTCCCCTCGAGCGCGACGACGTGCTCGTCATGGACAGCTCGGGCGGCGGAGGCTTCGGCGATCCGCTCGCGCGCGACCCCGCCGCCGTCGCGGCCGACGTCGCCGAGGGCTACGTGACGCGCGAGGCGGCCGAGCGCGTGTATGGCGTGGTCTGGAACGGCGACGGGATGGACA
>JBKPPN010000241.1:0-8086 GCA_046733575.1 Candidatus Methylomirabilota bacterium
CAGCAGGTCGGGGGCGCTGTAGGTCGGGAGCTGCTGCCGGAGCGCGTCGCCGAGCGCACGCTGGCGTTCATACTGAGACCGGCACGCCGCGCACTCGCGAAGGTGGCGCTCGACCGCCTCGCGGGCCGGCGGGTCGAGCTCCGCGTCCAGGTAAGCGCCGAGTTGCCGCTCGCACTCGTCGCAGGTCGGGCCGGGGAGGTCGGGGTGCACGTCGTGGCTCACGTCAGGGCGACTGTTCGGATTCGGGAGTCAGCGCGCGCTGCAGCCGCTGCCGCGCGCGCGACAGCCGCGACATCACGGTGCCGATCGGTACCCTGGCGACCTCGCAGATCTCCTTGTAGGACAGTCCTTGCAGCTCGCGGAGGACGATGACTTCCCGGAACTCCACGGGTAGTTGCTGGAGCGCCGCCTCCAGTGACTCTCGCGCTGCGGCGCGGAGCGCGGCCGCGTCGGCGGACTCGGCGTCGACCGCCTCGCTGTGCAGCTCCTCATCGAAGACGGTCGCCGACCCGTCGCGGCGGTCGCGCCGGAGAGAGTAGCAGCGGTTCCGCACGATGGCGAGCAGCCACGCGCGCCCCTCGTCGCGTCCGCCACGGAACGTGTCGAAGTAGCGCAGGGCGCGCAGGCAAGCGTCCTGCACCGCGTCCTCCGCGTCGTGCGGGTCGCGCGCGAGGTAGCGCGCGAGCGTGTACGCGGCGTCGAGGTGGGGCAGGATCGCGGCCTCGAAGCGCGCGAGCTCGGTCGGCTCCAACGGCGCCCTCGGTCGTTGCGCGCCCTGTACCGCGCCCCGCGTCGCCATGGGGCGCTTCAATATGCGCCCGCGTCCCCCCCCGGGCCACTCCGCCGCGGACGGCTCGGGTACTCGGGCCTCCGTCGGCCGATGCCACGGGGCGCCCCCTGGAAGAGGCGTCGACGCTCTCGCCTCGCTCACGCCGTCAGCCCCCGCTGCGTCGACCCATCCTCGACGCCGCCGGCGCCGCGCGAAGCGCTCTCTCCGATCGTCGCCCGGAGACGTCCGTCCGCTCGTGGTACCGCCCTGCGCCATCGCTCGGCGACCACGGCGCCTGCCGCGCCGCGTCTGAACGCGTGGATCCCCTTCCCGAGCGACGCACCCAGCTCCGGCAGCCGCTTGGCGCCGAAGAGGAGGAGCACGGCGCCGAAGAGGAGCAGCAACTCCCCAATACCGATCCCACCGAACATGAACGCCACCGTGGTCGAGAACTCCGGCTCGCCTGCGGCGACCCGCGCCGCTGTCTGTCCACCGGCTGTACCGCGCATCACGCCCCGTTATTCCCGAGCCGCGCCGGCGAGCGGCGCGCGCGAGTGGCGCGCGCGAGCGGCGCGTGCCGGCCCAATCGGCCAAGTGCGGGAATAATCGCGGTGTGTCGCCGGTCTTGGCCGCCGAGGACCATAGCCCACACCGAATGCGGGATCACGCGGGAGCACTCCATGTCGAACTACATCACGGACGACCACAGCGACGACGGCGTCGACCGCCGCGGCTTCCTGAAGTGCATGGCGTGGGCGGGCACGGGCATGCTCTGGACGATCAGCGGCGGCGTGCTCAGCTCGACCGCGCTGGGCCCCGGCGCAATCCTCGGCGGCGAGGCCGCGAAGGGGGACTTGTTCTTCGTCCAGATCAGCGACAGCCACATCGGCTTCAACAAGGCGGCGAACCAGGACGTCACGGCCACGCTGCGGGAGGCAATCGGCCGCGTCAACGCCCTGCCGCAGCAGCCGGCATTTCTGCTTCACACCGGCGACATCACACAGCTCTCGAAGGCGGACGAGTTCGACACCGCGCAGCAGCTCATCGGCACGGCGCGAACGACGACCGGGCGCACCTTCTACGTGCCCGGGGAGCACGACGTCCTCGGCGACAACGGCGCCGCGTACCTGCGGCGCTACGGCAAGGGTACGCGCGGCGGCGGCTGGTACAGCTTCGACCACCAGGGCGTGCACTTCGTGGCGCTCGTCAATGTGCTCGACCTCAAGCCCGGCGGCCTCGGAAACCTGGGCCGCGAGCAGCTCGAGTGGCTGGAGCGCGACGTGAAGCACCTGCCGAGCAGCACCCCGATCGTCGTCTTCGCCCACGTGCCGCTGTGGAGCGTCTACCCGGAGTGGGGGTGGGGCACCGACGACGGCGCGCAGGCGCTCGCGTACCTGCGGCGGTTCGGGTCCGTGACGGTGCTCAACGGCCACATCCACCAGGTCGTGCAGAAGATCGAGGGCCACGTGCGCTTCCACACGGCGATGTCCACCGCCTTCCCGCAGCCGGCGCCCGGCACGGCGCCGGCGCCCGGACCAATGACCGTCCCCGCCGAGCAGCTGCGCAGCTTCCTCGGCCTAACGAGTGTCACCGTGGTGCCGCGGCGGCACGCGCTCGCGCTCGTGGACTCGACGCTCTCAGGGGTTGCCGCAGCCGAGGCTGCCGCACACGCCACGCACACGACGGACGGCGGCGCCCGGCGCACGCCGACGCGGCTCGCCCCCGGGGAGGTCGGGATCGACAACTTCAGCTTCGCGCCGAAGGTGGCGACGGTCGCCGCCGGCGGGCGGGTGACGTGGGTGAACCACGACGACGTGCCGCACCAGATCGTCAGCTCCGACAAGCGCTTCCCGCCCTCCCCCGTGCTGGACACGGGACAGCGCTACGAGCGCGCGTTCGACCGGCCCGGCCACTACCCGTACTTCTGCTCGATCCACCCGACGATGACCGGCGCCGTGGAGGTCCGCTGAAGACCGACGCCTCGGACGGCCAGCGTGATGACCACGCGCTCCGACCGAGGTGCGGCCTGGCGCGGAACATCGACGGCGCGTGCGAATCCTGGATGTAGTGGCTCGCCCAGAGCACCCCGTCCGCGCCGTCGTAGCCAGCGGGTGCGCCTCGCTCGGGACACCGTCGACCGCAAAGAGCAGCAGGTCGCCGCCGGCCAGGCGCGACGCATCTCCGGCTCCGAGTGAATGTGCATGTAGCCCGGCGAGAAAAACGGCTCCGCCCGCTCGACCGCGACGCGCGAGGCCGCCGCGGGCCGCGCCAGGCGCCAGCCACGGAGCGACCGTCAGTAGTACGAGAACACTACGCTGGTCTCCACTCGCCGTCCCGCGTCGGGCCCGTTCGTGATGGACACCGCGCCGTTCTTCGTGAGCGGCCGATTCCTGCGGTCGTACGTGCATGTGTAGTCGACCGTGTAATTGAGCCCGTCCCCCGTTCGAGTTTCCCGCCGTGGGTTGCCCCTCTGCAGCTGCACGTCCGGCAGGAGGACCAGGTGGTCGAAGAAGTCGTGGTGGAGCAGGCCGAAGCCGTCGACGTTGGTCCCCCGTCGTACTGCTCGTACCGGTCGGTGACCGTTGTTTCGTCCTGCACCCCGGTGATGGCCGGCCGGTGGTCGGTGAGCTCCCGCAGGTTCCCGTCGGCGTCGTACGTCAGTGACATCGTCTTGTCGACGACGAAGCCGCCCTCGACTCGCCGGTCGCGCTCCAGGCCGGTCAACTTCTATCCGTCGTCGGGCGCGGGCCACGACGACCGTGCGCGCTCGACGACGCGCGTCCCGTCGTGGCCGGCGGCGACTGGCGAGGCGGCGGCGAGTGCGACGACCAGCGTCGCCGCGCCGCCGGCGGCGGGTAGCGGAACGAGGCGCGCGACGTGGCGCGCCCAGCGGGTGACTCGATCGAATGTAGGCATACGGACAACCCTACACGCGAGCGGTCCGCGCCTCTTGAACGACCCCGCCACGACCTTTAGAACGATCTTGGCGGGCGTGGGCAGCTCTCTCGACGGCCGGGCATGCGCCGCCGAGAGCCGGCGCACACCACTGTTCGGCTGCCCCGCGCCACCGCTCCGCCCAGCTACCCCACCTTGCAGGTGCACACGGCGGCCGTGCTCCCGTGTCAGCGGCACGGCCCAGGCTCGCTCGCCTTCAGCCAGCTCATCGCCGGCTGAGCAGCTTACGCACCGCGCTACTTGTGGCCAACGACCGAGCACCGATACACCTCGTCCGTCGGGAGGATGGTGATCTCCGGATTCGAACCGGCTGCGGCCGCCAGCACGTCCTCGTCAGAGACGAACTGGTGTGGGGTGAATCCCGGGTTGAACACGATCAGGTTCTGCCGCCAGAGGGGGTTGAATCCGTCGCCCTGGATCGCGTCAATCACGGGCACGAAGTCCTGCTCGTCGTCCAGGTCGTTCGACGCGTAGATCTCGTTGATGCTCGGGTTCTTCGCGGTCAGCGCGGCCGAGGCGTCGTCGGGCTGCTCCTTCATGTTGACGGTGAGCAGCTCGCCGTCGTAGTACGCCGGCATCTGGCCAGCCGCGCCGTTCGTGCTTCGTGCGGCGGCGACGGCCGCGGTCGCCGACGGGGCAGTCGTATCCGACTGGCACGCGGCGGCGAGCGCCGAAAGCGCCACGAGGCCGATCCACGCGCGCGCTGAGCTCCATCCACTGGTCATGGGAAATTCTCCGCGGGGTCTGTTTCCTGTGAGTGTTCTCTCTCTGGCCATGCCAGGGCCCTATGCCCGCGTCGGTCTGGCGCGCTTCGCGGTTGCAAACTCGAAGCGCGTTAGGCACTCGCCGGGCCATGGGGGCTACCGGCCGAGGGCTGCCCGGAGGCGGGCGAGGTGATGCCAGCTGTGCCGCATCGCGTGGTCCTCCACCACGAACTGCGTCGTCATCGGCGCCCCGTAGCTCAATGAGAACGGCGCCGCCCTATCCAACTCCTCGTCGGTGAATGCGCGGACCGCGTCGGCCGCCGCGCGACTGTTGAGCCTGAGGAGCTCGAGCGCGGCGGCCTTCGTGACCCCAGCGTTGTCGCGGGCGTGGTTTGCGTTCAACTCGGCGACTCCCTCCCACGTCACGTCCACGACGGCCTGGCCGCCGGCGACCGCTCGTGCGGCGTCGATCTCGATCGGGTACATGGACGCGACGTGGTGCACGACGACGCCGACCGGACGGCGGTCCTTCCCGGGAGCGTCGCCGACCGGGGTGTGCCACTCCGCTTCGGAAAGTCCCTCGGCGAAGGCGGCCAGCGCGGCGGCGCCCTCCTCCACGCGGGCGGCCAGGGCTGCAGCGCGGCTAGTCACGGGAGTCCCTTATTCATTGAAGTGAACGTTCGCGCTGCCGCAGCCCACGCCCTGCACCCACAGCGTCTGCGTGCCGGGAATGTCCGGCGCGATGTCGGTCTCGGAGACGATCATCTGCGCGGTGAACGACTCGTCGACGCCGTCGCCGGCGCGGTAGAAGTCCGCCTGTAGGACGACGGTGCCGGCGTCTGTGACGGCGGGCTTGAGTGCCTCGGCGGCGGCGCCGGTGCACTTGAACGTCGTGGAGGCAAGGAGCTGCTCCGCGTCCCAGCGGACGCCCTCGCCCGCCGCGCAGCCGGCGAGCCGCCCCTGCGCGACGCTCGCGACGCAGTCGAAGGCGCCGCCCGACGCCACTGTGGTCTCCGCGTCGGGCGTGTTCGTGGCGGTCGCCGGGGCGTACGAGCCGCCGCCCGTTAGGCGCACTTCTCCGGTCGGGAACCCGCTGACTGCGCCGTTGAAGGCGAAGCCGACCCGACCCGAGCTCGCCACAGCGGGCAGCGGTTGCGCCGCCGCCGTCGGTACGGACGCCGTGGGCTCGCTGCAGCCAGCCGCGAGGATGCCACCGACGAGTAGGATGGCGTAGCGAATAGATTCAGTGCGACTGTTCACGAGAGTCTCCTGTCTGGCTTCGTGCACTGGCGGCCGGGATGGGGCGCGGACGCACACGCAGATCCGAACGTGCTGCGCCTGCCCCGGGGTATGTGGCGAAATGCCCGTAGCCGCCGGTCATTCATTCCGCCTCGAGGTGAGCCTCCGGCGCTTCACGCTCGGAAGCCCGGCCCGCGCCGCTCGGTCAGGGCTGGACGACGACCTGTCCTTGCATGACGGGGTGGATCCCGCAGTGGTAGGGGAAGGTGCCCGCCGTCGCGAAGGTCACCGACTTCGACGCGTCCGCGAAGTCGGCCACGTTTCCGGGGTGGCCCGGCACGCCCTGGTCGAACTGCACGCTGTGCGCGGTGCTCGACGGGCTGCGGAAGGTCACGTCCTCCCCCGCCCTGATGGTGATGACCGCCGGGTTCCACGCGGTCACCCCAACTGCGCTCACCACGTTGCCGGGCGGCGGCGTGGTTATGCCGTTGCCGTCACCACCACCGCCGCCGTACCCCCCTCCGCCGCATCCGAACGCCAGCCCGGCCAACAGCACGAGTGTCATGGAGCGCATGGCTCCCTCCTTTCGAGTGTGTGTGGAGCGTCGGTCGGAAAGCTCGTACGTGCGTGCGCGCGGGTCTTGAACGAACGCGCGGTGGATCCTTGAACGAGTCCGCCGTCGCCGCCGTGTTGCGTCAGCGTATGGCGAGCAACCGCGCCTCGTGGCTGGACGCCGGCGGCCGACACTGGGCGGCCACCTGTGCGGGGAGCAGCGCGGCGGCCGCCACGCACACGGCGACGGTGAGTCGGTCGGTCGTCATCGCCCCTCCCTCTCCGCACGCTGGGCCTCGCGGGCCACGCTCCCGAACCAGAGGTCGACGCGCACGTCGATCTGCCGCTGCATGCGCAGCAACCCGAACACCCGCGTCAGGCCGCCGGTCCTGTAGAGCGCTATATCCAGCGGGAAGGCGGGCGTGAGATGAGTCGAGTCGGCGACGAACGACACGGTCGCCGGCAGATCCACGGCCCGCGTGACGCCGTGGATCGTGAGCGCGCCATGCAGTCGCACGGCGGCGGAGTCGCCGCCGGCAGCGGTCGACTCCACGGTGACGCCGGCGAGGTCGAAGCGCATTGTGGGGTACTTCTCCGCCTCGAGCGTCGCCCGAATGTCGCGATCGCGCCGGTGGTTGTGCGTGTCCAGCGTCGCGACCGGCGCCTCGACCCAACCGCGCGCACTCGACAGATCACGAACGACCATCCCCGACGCGACTCTCGTCGCGCCGACGAAATCGCCGACCGTTGCGTGCCCCGTGAAGCTGAGCGTACCGGAGCGCAGGGCGGCTTTCGCCGGCGGCTGACCATCCTGCCCACTCGCGATCAGCGGGGACGCCGCGGTCGCGGCGAGCACGCCTGCCAGCAGGCGGCTGAACTTCTGTAGTGAGTACATGGGCTCCGCGACTCGTGAACGTGAGCCGCAAGATGAGCAGCGGGCGCCAGGTGGTCTTGACCGGACATGCGCCGGTGTGTTGAACGATCGTGCTCCCCAAGGCCCGGGGCGCACCAACTCTGCGCCGGCCCGAGGTCGATCGTCGGACGCCATCCTGCGAAGCCATGGCCGAAGCCACGACGCGCGCGACGTCCCCAGCCGCTGCTCCCGAGGAGCGTGCGCGAGGCTTACACTCCTCTCGCGTCAGTCCTCGGGATCGTCGATGTCGGCGCGGTGGCTGGCCTCGGCGAACCCCGCCCGCGCGCGCAGGATGGCCCCCGGCGTCACACCGAACTCGCGCCTGAAGAGGCGCGTGAAGTGCGGCTGGTCGGCGAAGCCGGTGCTGATCGCCACGTCGGAGAGCACCGCGTCAGGACTCTCCAGCATGCGTCGAGCGCGCTGTAGGCGCAGCGCAACCAGATACTGGTGGGGTGCGCGGCCCAACGTCTCCTTGAAGGCGCGCGCGAAGTGCGAGGTCGAGAGGCCCGCCTCGCGTGCGAGCGTGTCGATCGACAGCCGCGCGTCGAGCCGCGCGTCGATCAGCTCGAGCGTGCGGCGCCGGGCGGCCGGCGACAGCCCGCCCCGCGCGCGCTCGGGGCGCGGACGCTCGGCGCCGGCGTGTACGGCGAGCTGCTGCGCGACCGCCGCGGTGAGCGTCTCGACGAAGGCGAGCCCGCCCGGGTTCCCGAGGTCGGCCTCCGCGACGAGCGCCCGGAGCGTGTAGGCGAGCGGCAGGGAGTCGACGCCGTAGGCGCGGCGGAGCTCCGTGGGCCTCTCCGAGCCGCGCGCCCTCGCGAGCAGACCGTCGAGGTGCGCCGGATCGAGCATGACGCGCACGTACAGGAACGGCGCGTCGAGACGGAGCGAGATCGCGTCGCCCGCCGGCAGCACCCACGCCGCGCCCGGCGGGAGCGTGATCGTCTGCGCGCCGCG